>CAYFOC010000273.1:0-2289 GCA_964344615.1 uncultured Methylococcus sp. | reverse complement strand
AGCAGGAATGGAAAAAAATGGGGATGCCTTAACGTTCGGTCTGCTAGTTTCGGCAGTGATTTTATGATCCCAGGGCTACTTGCCGGAAAAACTTAACGTTAGAAAAATATCCCTTTTCCGTACTTCACCTAAAAGCACACCGTTTTCATCCAACAAGGGCAATCGATCCAAGCTATGCACGAACATCAACCGATAGGCGTCGGTCAGATGGGTGTAACGCATGAGCGTCGGCACATGATGATTGATGCAAGACGAAATGGGTAACTTGTGGGCCCCTGCCATTTTTGAAGCCGCGGGCAATTCGTCGAGACGAAGACACCCCTGATAGACATTTTGTTCATCCACCACCCATTGCATCAATGAAGCTGAGCTTAGCGCCTTGAGGGTGGCATCGGCCAGATCTGATGAAGCAGAGAGCGCATGTATCTTTGGTGTCAGAAGCTCGCCTGCATGGATATGGAATGGAAGCTTACGACCTTTCGATAACCCGGATGCTTTTTGGTAGACCGACTTGTCTCTAATGCCAGCTGCCACATATCGTGCCGTAAGGCATGCGATTCCGAGGGGAAATATCAGGTTGGTATCCAACGTTAACTCGAACACCATCACGATGGCCATGAAAGGGGCGAGTGTGGTCGCAGATAGCAAGGCCCCCATTCCAACGGCAGCGTAGGCAATTTCAGTACCCGCCTGCATATCGAAATGTTGGCTGTATAACCAACCCATCGATGCGCCCATCATGAGTGTCGGTGTAAAGATGCCGCCTACGGTTCCGCTTCCGAAGGAGGCCGCTGTCGCCAGCAGCTTCATGACCAGGACTAAAAGCACAAAATTCTGGGTCAGTTCGGAGCTCAGAATAAGTTCGGCGACCTGATGACCATTACCCCAGACCTCAGGTACCTTGATTGAAATAACACCAACCACCATGCCACCGAGAGCAAGACGAAGAGGAATGGGCAATGCAAGGGAATGGAAAAATCGCTTGGCAAGATCGAGTGAAACCAGAAGTGTCGGTGCGAAGACTCCAGCCAGAACCCCCAAAACAAAAACCCGATCCAGATCAACGTGTATGTGTCGCGCATATTCCGGCAGATCGAAAACCGGCATCATCCCGAGCCATTGCTGCATCACAATGTTCGCAGTCCAGGATGATATGAGCAACGGACCCAAGGCTTCTATCGCGAGAGTCCCTACGACAATTTCAGCAATAAACAATGCACCGGCAATCGGAGTGTTATAGGCCGCACTCATGCCAGCTGCCGCGCCACAGGCCACCATGAGACGCACTTGTGTCACCGAGGGATTTGTCAGTTTTCCCAGACAGGAGGCAGACAGGCTAGCCAACTGAACCATGCCCCCTTCCCTCCCGATGGAGGCCCCGCTTGTGATGGAAATGAGCGATGAGAAAAGTTTCGCGACACTGGAACGGATGGGGATAGCGCCATTTCCTAGCTGAATGGCTTCAAGGTAGTCATTGTATTCACCTTGCTTGGAGACTCGGTGGCTTAGCCAGAGGAAAAAGCCAGCAACCAGGCCACCTAGCGTGGGGATGGTTATCAGTAACCAGGGGGGAAGTTTCTCGGCCAATTCCACGATGTCATTGCAGGTTCCGGATGTAAGCCAGAGGATATCGAACTGGGCCTCACGAAAGACGGACGCAGATAAGCCCCCGGCGATACCTATGACAACGGCATAAATCATGAACCCGCTCATACCTGAACGATTCAAAGTTTTGATGATCTGGATCCATAATGGTAAGAGGGCAAAGAAAAGTGATTTAACGGACTGCATCGGAACTTTTTTCGCACATGGGGGTGATTTACGACTCACGCTGAGAGATGTAGTGGCACCCAAATAAAACCCACATTAAGACACCCCTGAATCGTTCGATCAGATCCAAAACCAATCGTCTTGGCTAAACCATGGTCTGTCCAGAATACCTTCGTGCCCCCTGGGTTCTTTGGATCAGATCAGCGCCGGGTATTCTAAAAGATTGAGTCATGGGCAACGAAGGATGAGATTTGGATCTTGGTACACTCATCATATTAAAGGCGTCAACCTTTAAGACCCCATTGCGCCCTCTTGGTTATGATGATGAAAAGGCTCAGCGAAATACAGATTAAAACCCTTAAGGTTTTCATATTCTTCCTAGCGCTTATACCCTTGGGGCGACTTTCATGGTGGGCATATGCAGATGCACTCGGATCGAATCCCATTGAAAAGCTTATTCACCAAACGGGCTACTGGACCTTGACCTTCCTGACTATCACCATGGCCGTCACTCCATTG
>CAYFOC010000272.1:0-2301 GCA_964344615.1 uncultured Methylococcus sp. | reverse complement strand
AGGCAATCCACGCGGTCTTCCTGTATCACGCCATCCGCAATGGCATGGACATGGGCATTGTGAACGCCGGCCAGCTCGCGATCTATGAAGACATTCCCGAGGAACTCCGGAATACGATAGAAGACGTGATCCTCGACCGAAATCCGGAAGGAACGGAACGTCTTTTGGAAATGGCGGAGAAATACCGTTCGGACGGTGCTGGAGCCGAACGCAAGGAAGATCTTGCGTGGCGGAGCCTGCCAGTCGAAAAGCGGCTGGAGCACGCTCTGATCAAGGGCATCGATGAGTTCATCGAGGTGGATACCGAAGAGGCCAGGCAACAGGTCGAACGCCCCCTCCATGTCATTGAAGGCCCCTTGATGGCAGGAATGAATGTGGTCGGCGATCTGTTCGGTGCAGGCAAGATGTTCCTGCCGCAGGTCGTGAAGTCGGCACGCGTGATGAAAAAGTCGGTCGCGTACCTGATGCCCTTCATGGATGCAGAAAAGGCCGGTGACCAGAACGCCAAATCCAATGGCCGAATCCTGATGGCGACCGTCAAAGGCGACGTCCATGACATTGGTAAGAATATCGTCGGGGTCGTTCTCCAATGCAATGGTTTCGAGGTAATCGACCTTGGGGTCATGCAACCCTGCGAAAAGATCCTGGCAGCCGCCAAGGAGCATGATGTCGATATCATCGGACTTTCAGGCCTGATCACGCCATCGTTGGATGAGATGGTCCATGTCGCCAAGGAAATGCAGCGCCTCGGGTTCACCATCCCGCTGATGATCGGAGGGGCCACCACTTCAAGAGCGCATACGGCCGTCAAGATCGAACCCAATTACACCGACGGGTCAACGATCTATGTCACCGACGCTTCACGCGCCGTAGGGGTTGCAGGCAGTCTCCTGAGCGAAGATCTTCATGATGATTACGTCGATCGGATCCGCAAGGAATATTCGGAAGTCCGGGCACATCATGGTGCTCGCCGACAGACGACCACGCTGCTGACCCTTGAAGACGCCCGAAAGAACGCGTTCAAGAGTGACTGGGCCCATTACGTGCCCCCTCAGCCGAATGCGCTCGGCATTCGAGAATTTGATGGCTATCCACTCTCGGAACTGGTGGACTTCATTGACTGGACCCCCTTCTTCCATACCTGGGAACTGGCCGGCAGCTATCCAAAGATTCTCGATGACGAAATCGTCGGTGAGGAAGCGCGTCGTCTTCTCGATGATGCCAAGGCGATGCTCACGCTCATCGTAGAAAATCGCTGGCTCAAGGCCAGAGGCGTGGTCGGCTTCTTCCCGGCCAACGCCATCGGCGATGATATTGAGGTGTTTGGCGATACGTCACGAAGTGATGTCATCGCAACGCTCCATCACCTTCGCCAACAGAATGCAAAGCCGCCAGGTCAGCCGAATTATTCTCTGGCTGACTTTGTGGCTCCCAAGGAATCTAGACTCAATGACTATATCGGTGCCTTTGCAGTGACTGCGGGCATTGGCATTGAAGAACACATCGAACGTTTCGAAAATGCCCATGACGATTACAGTGCCATCATGCTGAAGGCGCTGGCAGATCGTCTTGCCGAAGCATTCGCCGAATGCCTCCACCATCGGGTCAGAACCGAATTCTGGGGCTACGCACCCGATGAAGACTTGGGTCCCGAGGCACTGATTCAGGAAGAGTATCGGGGTATCAGACCTGCACCCGGGTACCCGGCGTGTCCCGACCACACGGAGAAAGCCACGTTATTTGAGCTCTTGTCGGCAGAATCGGCGACGGGCATCACGCTGACCGAATCCTTTGCCATGTATCCCGCTTCCTCCGTGAGTGGATGGTATTTTTCTCACCCCTCGTCACGCTATTTCAACGTCGGCAAGATCAATCAGGATCAGCTCGCCGATTATGCGTTGAGAAAAAATCAGCCGCTTGATCAGGTAGAACGCTGGCTGGCTCCCCACATCGCAGACCAAGGCAACTAGACGGTGCCCCTCGAACTCTTCGGAACCTCCGGCTGTCACCTCTGCGAGATGGCCGAGGTCACCGTTCAGCAGGCATTTCAGCAAAGAGGAGCGGCTCTTGAGGTCATCTTGGTTGAGATCGCCGACGATGGAAAACTGATGGAGACCTATGGGCTTCGTATTCCGGTACTCAAGAACGGGAATGCCGAGATCGACTGGCCCTTCACTGCCGATGACCTTCTTGCTTTTTTCAAGGCGCACTCACCCGCCGCTATTCAACACATCCAACAGGAGATCCCGTCATGACCCAAGGATTTCGCATCGAACAGGACAGCATGGGCGAACTGAAAGT
>CAYFOC010000271.1:0-2340 GCA_964344615.1 uncultured Methylococcus sp. | reverse complement strand
TTAGCCCTTGGAAGTCCATGTTCATTTTTGAACTGGAGCATAAAATGTTCAATCAAAAGATGAACATCATGCATCCTCTCCCGTAACGGAGGAATCTCAAGTGGAACAACATTAAGGCGGTAATAAAGGTCTCGACGAAAGAGACCCGCGTGGATACGTTCGTCCAGATTGGCGTTCGTAGCCGCTATGATGCGAACGTCAACGATTTGCGAGTGACTTTGACCGACAGGCTGAATTTCGCCTGTTTCGAGAAAGCGCAATAGCTTGGCTTGAAGTGCAATAGGCAGTGAATCCACCTCATCCAGGAATACGGTGCCTTGATGGGCGACACTGAGTCGACCCGCTTGAGTGTCTATAGCGCCTGTGAAAGAGCCTTTGCGATGACCAAAAAGTACCGATTCAGCAAGTGATTCCGGAAGTGCCGCACAGTTGATGGTGGTAAAGGGTTTGGACTTTCTCGGACTGTTAGCCCATACCGCATTGGCCAATACCTCTTTACCGGTTCCCGTTTCCCCTACGATCAATAGCGTAACGTCCGTAGCTGCAACCATACGGGCATTACGAAGCATGGATTCAAAATTAGGGGAATGCCCCAGGAGTTTCTCGAACATGGCAGCTTTAGCTATCTTCAGGCGAAATGGCTTGCCATGGGGTTCAGCCATGGGAAAGCAGCCAGAATGGAGAGAAAAATGAAGGTAAGGCCAGTCATCTGTCTAAAACGCTTCATGTGCGAGAGCTTGATCATCCAGGAGGTCATGACGCCAACCGTTAGAACCGCAGGTATCGTCCCTGATCCAAATGCCAGCATCGTGAGTGAACTGCGAAGCATGTCACCTGAGGTGGCGGATAGCGCCAAGGCGGTGTAAACAAGACCACAAGGAAGCCAGCCCCAGATCATTCCAAAAATGAACGCTTTTGGAAGGTTGGAGATGGGGATGAGCCTTCGTCCAAAGGGCTCGATCTGAAGCCAGAATAGACTGCCAATTTTCTCAATGTAGGCAAATCGGGGAAACCAGCCCGCAATGTAGAGACCGGCACCCATCATGATCAATGCAGATAGGATCTGAAGGACCCGATGACCATGGCCGCCTAACGGCCGACTCAGAACCTCCTCTGCAAACCCGGCCAATAGACCGGCGATGGCGTAACTTAAAATTCGCCCGAGGTTATAACTCATAACATATGGCCAGAGACGATGCTTATGCGTCCGGATCGATTTGTCGAGACTCAAGGTGAGCGAGCCAATGATTGAGCCGCACATGCCAAGACAATGCAGGGAGCTAAAAAGCCCCATTAAGAAGGCGACGCTGTAGGAACTGATAAAGTCAGCGCTGAAGGCGTGCATAAATCGTGATTTTTCCAAGGGGATTGCTGTTCATTCTGAGGGACTAAGCAATGAATGGGCCATTGCTTCAATATGCTGTTCTATAAGTAAAAATAAAAAATGCGTGAGGCGGGATCACGGTGTTTGTGTGAAATCACACACTCGAAGATGGGGCGGATTTTTCTTGACGGACGGGGATCTAAGACAGGAAGATGAGATTTCTTAACTCTTTGGGAGAAACTTCAGATGAATCCATTTAGATTGTTGGTTGAAGGGGTAATGTGGGGATTTTCGATAGCGGTAGGCTGGTTGCTGGCCTTTCTGGTTGTAGGCGCTGTTGCGGCTTGATCCTGATTAAGAAGCCTTAGCTCCGCTAAGGCTTCTCTCGAGCGGGTCTAAACCTTAAAATGCGTTGGGGCTTTGAGCTGACCCCCAGCATTTCGCCCATATCGCAGTGGATTTTTGAACACATGCTTAATTACATACTACTCATCATCGTGTCCGCTCTCGGTATGGCCGTCCTGGATGAAGATCGGAATCATGTGTCCATGGAAGAATGGGTCCTTTATGCGGTGATGCTTTATTCCGCTTATCGCCTCATTACCATCATGGTGAAGTTGCTTAAAGAGAACGGCGAGCTTTGATAAACGTTCGACCTCCCCACTGAAGGTCATTGCAGTAGTTCATCACCCAATCCTCCATCCTCCTCGGAAATCCCGCTTGTATGGCATCTCTAGGCACAGGTAGTTATCACGGCAACAAAAAGCAGGGCTTGATGTTGGCAGCCCTTGGCGTTGTTTTTGGGGATATCGGTACAAGCCCGCTCTACACCCTGAAGGAATGTTTCGGTCATGCTTATGGGCTTGAGCCCAGCCTAGAGAACATTCTTGGGATTCTCTCCTTGGTGATCTGGTCGATTGTTGTTGTCGTCTCCTTGAAGTACGTCGTCTTTATTATGCGAGCTGACAACAAGGGTGAGGGTGGCATCATGGCTTTGATGTCGCTGGTGGTCCAAA
>CAYFOC010000270.1:0-2345 GCA_964344615.1 uncultured Methylococcus sp. | reverse complement strand
TTGGGCTTTCTGCATATATCCTGCACACCCACTCCTCGGCAGCCCCTCTGCTCCCTGCCCTCATGTACCTGATCGTGGCGCGCATCTTCGGTCAAACCCTCGCCGAGGGACACGTTCCCTTGATTACGCAGACGGCAAAGCGCGTTCATGGCAAACAAGGCATCTCTGAAGCATTGTCACGCTACACCCGCCGACTCACTCGCATCTGGATGTGGCTTTTCATTGGGGTCGCCCTAATCCAGTCCCACCTATATTTCTTCAAGGATTCCTCTCAGGCATGGATTTTTGGCACATCAATCGTTCCCTTCATCCTGACCGGATTCTTTGTCATTGAGCCATGGTGCAGGCGCTATCTCATTCCAGGTGTGGACAGCACCCCGCTGCGTAAGATCCTCAATCATCTCGCAACGGATGGATGGAAGTGACTTTAGGTCATTTGTCCTCTGCTCACCTCTTCGTGATCCAGGCAGATCATCCCGCCCTTGCTGATCATTTTCCAGATAACCCAATCGTTCCAGGCGCCCTGATCCTGGATGAGATTCTCACCGGGGCCATTCAGCAGTCTTCTCTGTCACTAGTGGATATCCGTGTTGCCGAAGTCAAGTTCAGATCGCCCTTGAAGCCAGGGCAAGCAGCAGAAACGCGATACCACATGGGGCCCAATGGTCTCCGTTTTGAAGTGCACTCGGATGGATCGGTAATTGCCTCGGGTCTCATCAAGGCGGCTTCCTAGGTGAACTGGACGACCCTTCCCGAACGCAGCAGTCGCTTTTGGATCCTGCTGATGATTCACATTACGCGTCTTGTCGGCCAACGAATCGCGCGTCTTCTGCTCTATCCCATCAGCTTGTATTTTGTCCTTATCAACAATCACAACCGGGAGGCCGCCTGCCGATACTTCTCCCACGTTCTGGATCACGCACCAACCCTGACGGATCATTTCCGTCACTATCACACGTTTGCGTCCACCCTCTTTGATCGCATGATGATGCTTAGTCGATCAGAGGACTACATCAAGACCCGAATCATCGGCCTTGAACATCTGGATGCCATCCATGCATCTGGCAAAGGTTGCCTTTTGCTCGGATCACACCTTGGAAGTTTTGACATTCTCAGGATGATGGGTAAAACCCGCGCCGGGCTCAAGGTCAAAACAGTCATGTTCGGGGAGGCCACGCCTCAACTGGTGGAAATTTTCCAATCCATCAATCCCGACCTTCATGAAGACATTGTCACCATCCCAGGCCCTGCAGGTATCGTCGGAATAGCCCCTGAAGTAAAGTCCGGACTGATGCTCGGCCTTCTGGGTGATCGGGTCCTGCCAAGAGAGCGATCCCTGACCCTATCGTTCATGGGGGAACCCGCAAGCTTCCCCACCACGGCAGGATATCTGTCCGAAGTTCTCGAGGTACCGGTTCTGCAGTTCTTCTGTCTCCACACGGGATGGGGAAGATATGACATTGTTTTTCTCCCATTGATCTCAGCCCCGGGAAGTACCCGGGAAGGTCGGGATGCGCGGGTCAGGCAAATAACGAGCGAATTTGTTGCCAACCTCGAAACATACGCTGGAAAATATCCCTACAACTGGTTCAATTTTCACGATGTCTGGTCCACACCGAGTGATTAAGGTTTGCCGCTGCTCTATTGGGGCATGGGTTCTATTGGGACTTTTCCACTCCCATGCCCTGCTCGCAAACAGCACGCTCGCTACCACGGACTCCATCTTTCAGGCGATCCATACTCAGCCACTGGGTCCTATCCATTTCAAGGAAACCCGAACCCTCAAGGCGCTGAAATCTCCCTTGCTTTCGGAAGGCGTCCTCGAATTTTTTCCCCCGGAAACGCTTGTCAAACACATCAGGGCACCTCAGGCCGTCCGTTATGAGTTATCCCCTTCAGAAATCCGCGTCACGGATGAAACCAGGGGGGATACAAAGAGTCTTCCTACAGAGGCTATTCCTGAACTCGGGATCATTGCCGAGAGTCTCATCGACCTTTTGACCGCCGATAAAGCCGGCCTTGAAGGCCGTTGGTTACTGAGCATTGGCGGCAGCATGCAGAAATGGCACCTCGCCCTTACACCAAGAGATAACGGCACTTCGGCAATACGACTGGTCACCTTTGACGGACAAGGCGGGAGGATTTCAAAAATCCATATACTCCAGGCAGACGACTCCGAAAGCGATCTCGTGTTGTCCCTGCCGTGAAAAATCCGATACGAATTCTGCTTTGGCTGCTCTATCTGGCTGGATCGCTCTACGTTCTGGCCTTCGACACCGCTCTGACGTCTGACCTGACGTTCTTCCTTCCAAGGTCAACCGATCCCTATAGCAATGCCATCCTTC
>CAYFOC010000269.1:0-2346 GCA_964344615.1 uncultured Methylococcus sp. | reverse complement strand
TTTGGCCGAACGCCGTTTAGGGGCACTGCGCGCACTTGCTTGCGCGCGTATGGCTTTCGCGAGGTTACTCGAGCCCATGGAAAGGGCATCAAAGTCTTCTCGGGCGAAGACCGTCAATTCACAGGTGGTGAGACACCTGACAGTGGCAGTTCTATGGCTTCCTTTCATCAAGGCCACTTCCCCGAAAAAATCCCCAGGACCCAAGATTGCCACCGGTTTTCCATTTCGAATAACTTCTAGTTCGCCACTTCGAACGACATAGGCTGTATCAGCAATATCTCCCTGTCGAATGACTTCATCACCGGCCTCGAAATGGAGCGACTGAAGCCGGCTTGAGATTTCCGGTGCCAGAACAGCTATATCAGCCCTGAAGGGGACATCCAACGTCCAATCGATGAGGATGCGAAGGTTTCTTTCCAGTCCAGGCATGGTGGCCAGATTGCTCATGCGCGAGAAGAACCAAGCGGGAAGGCCTGAGGCTATCACGCCAAACAGTCGGGCTATCGAGTGCCTTCCCATGTTGAAGGCCATAACTAGACGCTTTTTGAACGCAAATGACCGTGGCACGAATCCTTGGGAGGATGCCCAGGCATTTTCGCCGGAATGATGTCCAAGATCCATCCAGTCGGAGGTTGTGATGTAACGACGACGACCCTTTGCCGCTTCCGCTAGTGGCTGAGGTGGGAAGGCAGCCCAGAGATGCTCATAGCCTTCTACCTTGAGTGTCATGTCACTCTTCAATGGCCAGTTCAGCATGTGATCATCGACAGAAAGAGTCGGCATCATGAAACAGCTGTTAACGATGAAGCTAGCTTGATCTCGTTCGCCGCTTGTAAAGACGATGCTGTCCTTTGTTAAGGCGCCAACCTCTTTTTCCCTCTCGATGCGAACGCCAGCCTTGGCCAAAGCGTCTTCAACTCGGGACCGGATATCAGCTTCAAAATCGCTAAAGGGGATTTTAATGTCTTCATAGAGAGTGATTACCCATCCTTCCGACTGAAGCACGGGGTAGGAGGGCTTTGCGGTTTCGAGCATGGCTGATATTTCTTCGGCTGTACCGCAGGCCCTTTGACCGGATCCGATCACAGCAAAGGTGAGAAGTTTCTGCCGATTTTCGGTTGATTCCTCAATTTCCGCCATCTCCACCCGATTCATAATCTGCTTTCGAATATACAGAGCATCCCCAACTGAATTGATGGGGCTGGCGTGGGCCATGAGCCCAGGATAACGATTCAGATTCGGCACTAGAAACTGCGCTAGGATCAATTCGTCATAATCAATCCGACGGTCCCGGTCATCTGGGGTGTGAATCAGCACCTGCCGATTTTGAGTGTCGACGGTACGGACCTCCGCCAGGATTACCTGGGTTCGTTGGAGAATTCGTCTGATGGGGTTGACGGCATTCCCCGGTTGCATGGTGCCGCCAATCACTTCTGGCAGCAGAGGGTAGAACAAAACATTGGGCTGATCACTGATCAAGGTGACCTCAACATGACTGAATTGGCCAATCAACCGTTCGATCTTCATGGCGGCGTGAATGCCGCCCACAGTCCCGCCGAGAATGACTATGCGAGTTTTTTTGTCTTTGGCTTCAGGCATGGCGAAATGTCCTGCTCCGTTGAAAAGAAATGACAGCATGACGCTGTAGAAAAGAGCGTGCGACATGAAGCTTTCGGGCAGCATTGCCGCAAACATGAAAAACGCTCCGAGGAAAAAGAGAGCCAAGGGCCGGAGCAAAATGCCCACAATCATGAGAATGCCGGCGGTAAATTCGACCAATGCCATCAACAAAGTGCTTACCTCGGGAGGGAGCCCCAGGAGAGATATGTCATGCAAGGTCAGAATGGCGATGCTGAGATTAGGCTGTAATACCTTGTAGGTGACGGCGAGATAAAAAATGTTGACCCCGGTCAGGATCCGCATAATGGCTTGAGCCCGAGCTCTGGGGTAGGCTGCCAAATGTTCTTGCATGTCCGCCCAGTTGGGATGGGTGGGCAGCGGCAAGAAAAAGCTACCTGGCCCCTGGAAGAGGAGATAAATTGATACCCCGACCAGTGCGCCGGCGTAGGCATAAATGGCGGACTGATAGGCGACCGTTGCAAATAAGGTCAACACCAGCAGTGTAACCGCCAAGACCCGGACATAGATGCCAATCAGCATTCCAACGCCAATGCCCAATTCCAGCCACCTCAGCCATGGCATCGGAGGATAGCAAAGCGTCAGCTCCAGATCGGGCGCAAAGAGTGTGGGGGACGACATTGGCAAGACCCCATAGCGGGGTTCCAATCCAAAGGCCGATGAGATGAGGACCCAGCCAAGGCAGAATCGAATAATCGGGGCTACGAG
>CAYFOC010000268.1:0-2350 GCA_964344615.1 uncultured Methylococcus sp. | reverse complement strand
AAAAGCCGTATTCATCCGGGGCCTGTTGATTCCAGGTCGTGATCGGTTGCTTCTCATGAAGTTCGATGCGAACAATGGCTTTGGCGCTCTTGAATCCGTATTTCCAGGGAACAACGAGACGGACCGGGGCCCCATTTTGGGCCGGTAGTGATTTCCCGTAGAGACCCGTTGCCAGAAGCGTCAAGGGATGCAAGGCTTCATCCAAACGAAGCGCCTCCCGGTAAGGCCAATCGAGCAAGCGCTTCATCCTTTGATTCGGCATCACTTCAGGCGCTGTCACCGAAATGAAGGCGATATACCGTGCAGATGAAAGAGGATTCGCCGCCTGAATCACGTCTCTGAGCGGAATCCCTGTCCAGGGAAGAACCGCCGACCACCCCTCGACGCAGCGGAAACGATAGATCCGATCGACCGGTGCAAAGGTTCTAAGAAGATCCTCGATGCCTAAGCGATAGGGTTTCTCTACCAGTCCCGTAACTTCGATCGACCAAGGCGTCAGCGGCAGGGCATGGGCCAACTCACTCGGTGCTGATTTTTCAAACGAAAATTCGTAGTAATTGTTGTAGGTTGTTGCCGCAGATTCCGGTGTAACGGAAAGTGTTTCCTGTGCTGCAGGAACACCCGCAGGTTGTTCATCCCCTGCCCAGGCTTCGGTACCCAAGGGAAAAAGTGCGGCAGATCCCATCAGCTTGAGCCATTGCCGCCTACCCATCCACACTTCTTCCGGCGTGACGTGGTTTTCTTTTAGGTCCCGAGGCAAATTCATCCGGCGCCCCCAGTATTATCTCCTGCAGTACCTTTGATTCATGCGGTAGCTCCTGGACTGTTGAGCAGTTCAGTCAACTTTTTGATTTCGGTATCTGCGTTGACCTTATAGGTCACATCGTATTGCACACCAAGGTAGTAAAGGAGATCCCCCTTGCTGTCATAGAGCGGCGTCACGGCCAGATGATTGTGGAATAGCGTTCCGTCTTTCTTGTAGTTGCGGAGAGTCACCTCAACCGCTTCATGTTTCTTGAGGGCCTCACGAAGTCTCACAATTTCCGGTTGGTCCTTGTCTGCCCCCTGAAGAAAACGACAGTTTTTGCCGATGATGTCATCCGGGCCATACCCTGTCAGCGTTTCGAAGGCTTTGTTCGCGTAGACGATCGGACAATCCTCTTGATCGGGATCGGCAAGCGTGACGCCATTGACGCAATGATCAAGAATCGCCGTCAGGACCTGGGGGATGAGTCCGGTATCTTTTCTGAGAATAAGTGGCATGTTCTGGGTCTCCGTGAAAACAGGTCCAATCAGGCTGGGTTCAAAAGGGATGTCAGGGTATCGACGGTATTCTCGACCCCTTCATGGATCGCGCTTCGAAGCAGCTTGATGAAGGGACGCATGAAGAGTTCGACCTCCAAGAGTTCAAATCGGAACGTGACATTCGACTGGGAAGGACCCACGGCCTCGATCCGATAAATCTGTCGATAAGGCATGTCAATTCCCTGAAAGGAGAACTGCTCACACTTCTCGAATTCAATGACCTCGAAGGTCGACGTGACGGCTTCATCATTTTCAAGCCGCACTTGCCTCACTTTGCTACCTACTTTGAGGGGAACGCCGTCGAGGGGCTCAAGCTCGACAACATCAGGCATCCAGCGCTGATAATTTTCATGAAATCGATCTGCAATAAACTCGAAGACCTTGCAAGGTTCCTGCTCTACCAGTGCCGTCATTTCGGCGGCAACCGGTTCTTGAGCACTGGGTTTCAGTTTCAATTCCATACGCTTATCTCCCAGAAGTACGCGTCAGTCGCCTGAAATCAACCAGTTCGGCGTCTGGCTGCCACCTAAATTCACACGATCTTCCATCATCATGACTTCCGACCCAGATTCGGTATGACCTTCAGAATCTTTCTGAAGTGGTTTTCTGTGACCAGCGCCAGGCATATCAGCTGGATGAAATTCTCGGCCACAATCAGATTCAGACCGATGTTCTCGGGAACCGCTTCAACACGGGTTCCAAAAATGCGATCCCATACTGAAAAGACGATGCCGTAATTGCTGTCATGTTCCCGCCGAAGCGCTGAGTGATGGGTCCGATGCAGCGAGGGGGTGATCAGAATGTTGGAGATCCGTTCCTCGTGAGGAATTTCCGTGTTCGAATGGTGGAAAAGGATGAAGACCAGCTGAATGGCCTCCATGGCCAAGACAATATGGGCATCGACTCCAATGAGAATAACGAACAGGCACTTGAACGGAATTTCGATTAACAGGTCCAGCACATGGAAACGAAATCCTGTCGTGACATTGAAGGCCTTGTCACTGTGATGAACCTTGTGGAATCGCCAGAAGAAATCGTGGTGGTG
>CAYFOC010000267.1:0-2350 GCA_964344615.1 uncultured Methylococcus sp. | reverse complement strand
GCGAGATTCACCTGCAGGGCATCCGAGAGCGCCTCTCGAAGCATCATGGTGTTCCGTGTGGTTCTTTGAACATGATCCTGAACATCTCTGAAATAGGGGTGGAGATCAGTTGGCACCAGTTCTGGATGGAGTCTCAGGAGTTCTGAACAGATATCGCCTACCGGCGCGACGGCGTTATGCAACTTGGCCACACGGCGCTTGAGCGCATAAAGACTTTCAATTTCGGTGCTGTCGATCTTGTTGGCAAAAATCTGACTTTCAAGTAGATCGAGCTGTTCTTGAAGATGGATCGCAATGAACATGAACTGGTCCACGAGGTAGTCGAGGACCGCATAGACCACCGAACCTGAGCCATTGGAGAACAAGGAGGGATTGGCCTCAATGCGGTCAACGACGGTGTCATAGCGAATAAACCCGCCATGCTGAATCAAAATGACAAAGCGTTCGGAGATAAAGAGATGCAACTCGCCATAGACGATCTTATCGACCGTCTGTTTCGCGGTATGAAGGGCCATGAACAGGGTTGCGCCATACGATTCAAGCTTGGGTCGCTGATGCGCGGAGGAGGCATCTTCTACTGCCAGATCATGTAGATTGAAACAGGCCTGCAAGTGCTTCATCTGATCGGGACCAGGATCCCGTACCGTGACGATCACAAATCGATCCGGCTGATCCAGAAAAGACTCCACCGTTTCGAGGGTCACATCCGGTATACGTCTTTCTTTTCTAAAAGCGGCAATATTAATTTTCATGCTGATTTACCTTTTAGCCGCATGGCCAAGCCGTTGTTCGATCGCATCCAGCGTCCAGATGATTTCACCTGCAGGGGGACAGGCACGCTGGATAAAGATCCGGGAGACTTCGTGGTAATACCAAAGCGTCTTGCTCTGACTCACACTAAAGCGATCAAACACCACGGGCCCCATTTCAAAGAGATCTGCCCGTATGGTCTCAAGATTATGAAGCTTGTCGCAGGCAGAAACGAGCAATGAATCATCCGATAGTTGAGGTAAGTGAGAAAGATAAAATTCCTTCCTCGCCCGCCAGGACGCACGAAGACCCGTCACGGGATCTCGGACACCATCGGTGCAATCCTGAACAATGGTATAGACGCGCTCCCCAAAACTACGAATGGCGGTTTCCCAATCGATGCCGCAATCTTCCAGAACATCGTGGAACAAGGCCCCGATCTGCTGATCTTCATCCCCCCCATAACGGGCGACGAGTGCAGATACTGCAACGGGGTGCGTGATGTAAGGAATCACAGAACCTTTTCGGGTCTGTCCTTCATGGGCCTCGGCGGCCAACAGTAATGCTTGGGTATATCGTGGAGTCAAACTTTAGCGCTCGAATCGATCCCTGGATGAGGGACGTACCAAACCTTCAATTTTACGCTGATCGACTCAGGGCCGCCATGATCTTAAGGATTAGAATTGTCGATCATAAGACCAGATCATCGACATGAAAAAGACATTCTGGCCAGGAACCAGTTGCTGGAGATTGTTCTGGGGATTGTAGAAGCCCCCTTGCGGCCCCGTAGAATAGTCGTGTCTGAATTCCGATCGGATGGCCATAAAGGCATCCCCGACCGGGATCTTGTATTCGCCCGTCAGCGTGACGGCACGGATGAACTGTTGATAGCCGGTCATTTCACCATTGGGATCCCAGTAGACTTCGGGTCGAACCGCCACGGTCCAGGGGCCCTCAATATTCCACCGCGTCCAGAATGCACTGCCCATCCAGACGCTTCGGAGTTGAGTCGTTGCCCGTTGTTCGGTGCCAATGTCATAAGCGATCGCCAGTGTCAGGTCATCCCGGTGCCACTGCAGTATCGAATCGGTCAGTCCCCGCCAATACTGCAGCGAAGAACTGGTGTTTTGCTCGGGGCCAAAGAACACGTTTTCAGTCAGCGTCCATTCTGAGTTCATGGACCAATTCATTTGTGAGGCGTACTTGGGCTGATGCCCCAGAAACTGAAGGTAGTTGTAATCGCTCACAAGATAAAAACAGAAGGATAGGGTTTCATCCACGATGTACTGACCGCCCGCACCGATCAAGAAATAGGGGGTGTAGTCCGCAATATAGGCGCGCGTAAAGTTAAAGCTCTGCCCGGCCAGGAAGTTTTCAAAGCCAATGAAGCTGTTCATCAGGCCCGCCGAGAGTTTGAGCCCCGGAACCTCGGAAACCTGATAACTGATGTTGGCCCTTGTGAGGTAGCGGAGAAGATTGACGCCGGGGAGTGCAGAGGACGATGGCACCTGACCGTTGGTATTGGCACCGGCCATGAAACCCAATTCACCGCCTAAGGGTGAATCATCTGTGCTTGCCTTTGACAGTATGGCCGATGCAA
>CAYFOC010000266.1:0-2359 GCA_964344615.1 uncultured Methylococcus sp. | reverse complement strand
AAGATTTGGACGCCAAATGCATCGGTTGTCGCGGGTGCTGGGGTGTATCTTTTGACGCTGAGCAAAATTGGCGCTAATCCCAACAAGGCAATTTCCTATACCGTTGAAGAGCACTGCCATAACGCGGCAGGTCAGGAAGTGGCGCAAACCAAGCCAGTCCGAGTTCGTTAGTGGATTATCTTCTCCCTATGATTCATAGGTGTGTGAAATAACCCGAGCCCTGTGTGAAATCACACAGGGCGCCAATAGGCGGGCTTGAATTTCAATGACGAACCTCTGTTCTGCGGAGGGTTTATCAGAATCCAGATTTGGCGGGTTTTTTGCATAATTCTGGGTGGGTGCCAAAGACCTGTATCGGTTGTGAGGGCTTTGGGCGCGTTGGATTCAAAGTATATTCAGGGCCAATCAAATTCAGAGTGGGGCTTTGGCCTTAATCGGACCATGTTTAAAGAGGTGTTCAGGTGAATAAGATCGCATTATTGGGGTTTGTGGCCCAGTTGGCAGCAGTCGGCGTATCTGTGGCTGCTACTGTTCCCGTGCCTGCCATCCAGGTCATGAAAAGTGGTGTCTCCGCAAGTTTCGGGGTAGCCAGCAAGGGGTGGGCTGACCCTGCATTTGAAGGGAAGGGGTGGACACACAAGTCAGCGTGGGGACAGTTCTCGGCGATTAAAGGCCAGAAGGTGACCTTGGTTCTGGATGGAACTGCGGCCAAGAATAATGGAAGTCTTCATCCGGGGGTCACGATTTGGTACCGGCCCGCGAAGTGTCCGGGTAGCCCTTGTACGGGAAACAAGGGTGAGGGGTTGAAGTTTGTGCCGGATCATTTCTATATTCAGACGCAAGACTGGGTCATGATTAATGCCAAGGATGAAAATACCCAAGCCCTTCTGGGAACCATCGACATGCAGTACGTTTTGAATGCGTATGATGCGGATGGGCTCGTGCCGGGTGCGGTCGAGCAGACACTGCTTCCTAATCCAAGTGTCATCGGCATTCAGGATGGTATTCCGGAAAAGTTGACGGTGTCTTTTATTGCCGAGAAAACGGGGGTTTATCAATTCGCGCTGGGAGGAATAGACCCTTATCCTGATACAAAGCTTGATAACTCCATGTCGATGTCGGGTGGTGCGCTGGCTCTTCCCGTGGTCGCAACCTTTACAGCAGAGCGTGCGGCTTCTTATTAAGCGCTCTTCGGCGGTGATCTTAGCGTTGAGAGTTGATTAGCCGTTTACCGGGGCCACTGAGGCTATGGTGCGCCCCGCGAGCTTTTGATCTTAATGAAGTTTAAGATTCGCTTTGCTCTTCCAGAGTTTGCCCTCGGTCTTCATGATTTCCATCCAGAAATCGCTTAACTACGCTCGATCAGCAGGTACATCTTGGTTCTTGCTGATTCTTGGGGCGTTGTCGTTAGATTCGAATGCGGCATCTATCAAGGCGCCAGAATCTCTCCGTTCAGCAAAGGTCCCTGTTGTTCCGGGGCTTCTCTCTGGTCCGAATCCTATTGTGGTTGACCCAAAAGCGGCCATAGCGTTAGGTAAGGCCTTTTTTTGGGATCAAGGTGTTGGAAGCGATGGCATTGCATGTGGCACATGCCACTTTCATGCGGGCGTGGATGGCCGGATTCGGAATCAACTTGGACGGGCCCCCTATCATAGTGATCATGGGGCTTCGGTTGGATTCGGGGAGATGGCATCGGGGCGTCTTGGGACTTTGAATTACACCCCATCGTCAACCGACTTTCCCTTTACCCAATTTCTCAATCCGAAGGACAACGAATCGGGTTTGAAATTTCAAACGGATAACGTTTTGGGGTCTGCGGGGGTCTTTGAGCGCTCGTTTGTTTCCATCACATTTGGCGGCGAATGGGATGTCTGTCATCCCGTATCTAATAGTTTTTTCCAGCAGGGTGGATTGCTCTATCGTCAAGTGGGGCAGCGAAACGCTCCTAATGTGATTAATGCGGTATTCAATTACCGAAACTTCTGGGATGGCCGAGCGAATAACGTATTCAACGGTGAAAGCCCCTGGGGCACGAGAGACCTTCAGGCGGGTATTTGGGTTCAGGATTCCATGGGGGGGTTAGTCAAACGAAGGTTGCTTTTGCCTAACGCTGCCTTGGCATCCCAAGCCGTGGCTCCAATCGTGAACAGCGAAGAAATGTCATGTAGTGGTCGCGGTCTTCAAGTCACGGCTAGGCGCGTCCTTTCAACGCCCCCGCTTTTCCGTCAAATGATCGCATCATCCGATAGTGTTCTTGGACCGTTGCGCTCTGAAACCGGATATGGCCTCAACGTGGATTATCCAGCGTTGATTCGTAAATCCTTCTCGCGGCGTTTCTGGGCCTCAGAGCGGAAGGTTG
>CAYFOC010000265.1:0-2369 GCA_964344615.1 uncultured Methylococcus sp. | reverse complement strand
TTGATCTCAAACGAGTCAACATCGGGGTCATTCTGGTCTCCCAAAGCGCCAAGGCAGAATCGCTGGCCGCCGCCTTTTCGGGATCGCGTTATTTTGTCGTTCATCCGGCACGCTATCGTCAGGACATGGAAAAAGCACTAATTTCCGGTCATATCAGAGGCTTTGTAGTCATTCCGGAAGATTTCGACCGAAGGCTCTCTGCCAGTACTTCTGAGCCTGCCATTCAGATCATTGCCGATGGCACACAGCCCAATACGGCGAGCTTCGTGGCCAACTATGCGCAGGCCGTCTTCTCGGCCTGGGCTGAAAACCTTAACCATGAGCCTGCAGCGGGCGGCACTCTGGTTCCCCGCTATCGTTTTAACCCTGAAATAGAAAGCCGACGCTTTCTGATACCAGGGGCCATCGCGGTTGTAATGACCATTATTGGAACCCTGCTCACGGCGTTGGTCATTGCCAGAGAATGGGAGCGGGGAACCATGGAAGCGGTCTTCTCGACACCTGCCAGCGTCACCGACATCATCATCGGAAAGTTGATCCCTTACTTCGTCTTGGGCTTGGGCGCTACGATCGTCGCGGCATCACTGGCGATCCATGTATTCGATGTTCCTCTCAGAGGCTCATGGCTGGCGCTGCTTCTATGTGCTTCGAGTTTCCTCCTACCAGCTCTCGGACAGGGCCTTTTGATCTCAACCGTGGCAAAGAATCAATTCATCGCCTCTCAGATTGCATTGTTTTCGGGGTTTCTCCCCGCCTTTCTCCTGTCAGGCTTTCTCTATCAGATCCACTCAATGCCCTGGCCGCTGCGCGCATTGACCCATGTCATCCCAGCACGGTACTTCGTCGATTCACTCCAGACCGTTTTCTTGGCCGGGGATGTCTGGTCGGTATTTCTTCCCAACATGGCCGCGATGCTGCTGATCGGATGGGTCTTTTTTCTGCTGGTCCATAAAAAAACCCGCAAGAGCCTTGACCCATGAACACTCTGGTTCGAACCCGAATCCGCGCTCAGATCATCAAGGAGCTTCTCAGCATCCTCCGCGATCCAAAGAGCCGATTTATCGTGATCATGCCTCCCCTCATGCAGCTCCTGGTGTTCTCTTTTGCGGCCACCCTTGAAGTCAAGCACATCGATATCGCGATCCTTAATGAAGACGCGGGACGCTGGGGATACGAAGTCACGCAACGGCTCTCCCATTCGTACTTTGTCGACTCGGTCACGACCACTCGGAGCCAGAAAGAAAACGAAGACCTGATCGCAAAGGGAAAAGTGTTGGCGACGCTGCAAATCCCTGGGGATTTCTCGCGCAAACTTGCAGCCCACCAGTCGGCGCCTATTCAGGCCGTCTTGGACGGCCGCAACGCCAACGCCTCGCAAATTGCATTCGGATACATGCAACTGGTGCTGGCCCGAATCAATCAGGATCTTGGATTCAGCGAAGGAATGTTTCCCGAACGGGTTGCCCTGAGATACTGGTTCAATCCTAATTTGACCTACCACTGGTTTCTCGTTCCGAGCCTTGGAGGTACCTTGGTGATGTTTGTCACCCTGATGATCGCCTCTCTTTCCATCGCACGTGAACGAGAGCTCGGCACGTTTGATCAGCTCATGGTGTCACCCTGCACGCCGACCGAAATCATCTTCGCGAAAATCGTCCCGGCGGTCTTGATGGGCTTGATCCTGGGTTGCATCATGCTGGCCGCCGGAGTCTTTCTGTTTCAGATCCCCTTTCACGGCTCGGTTCTTCTGCTGTTGGGCTGCCTTGTGCTTTTCATCCTTTCCATCGTAGGTATCGGGCTGATGATCTCTTCGATCTGCGAAACGCAACAACAGGCTATCCTTGGCACATTTACCGTGGGTGTACCGGCCGTTCTGGTCTCAGGATTCGCGACCCCTGTTGAGAACATGCCCCGGGCACTGCAGTGGATCGCCGAGGTCATTCCACTCAAGCATTACCTGATCATCGTCCAGGGCAGTTTTCTGAAAGCCATTCCCCTGGATACCCTGTTCATGAGCGCCTGGCCTCTAGCCCTAATTGCCATCGCAACACTTTCCGCATCGATTCTGTTTGTCAGGAGCCGACTTCAGTGAGACTCAAACCCTCTATCCATGGGCGATGGTTAATTGGCACGCTGCTGATTACCGGCTGTGCGGTCGGACCCGACTACAAGAAGCCCGATCCCGTCTTACCCGACAAATGGTCTTTGGCCAGAGCAAAGGATACGTCTCTGGAAGACGCTGATGAGGCTGTCCTTTCCACGTGGTGGGAAAGTTTTCATGATCCTGAACTGAGCCGCTTGATTGGAGAAGGACACGCTCAAAATCTTGATCTCAAGATTGCAATGACGCGGATTGATTCTGCGCGATC
>CAYFOC010000264.1:0-2373 GCA_964344615.1 uncultured Methylococcus sp. | reverse complement strand
CTGGCTTGATGCCATGTGCCTTTCAGGGAAAACACTGTGGCTTCGACTCTCCCCGTCACCTTCTGGAAAAAGCCCCCTGAAATCATCGCCCCTAAGCTTTATTCCCAGATCCAGCCTGACCCTCTGGTCGGCTGTTACACACACTTCACTTCGCCCACCTGTGGGCGATGGCCTCAGCCAAAAGCTCATCGAGCTGCTCCATCATCGGGGCGCCTTGTTTTTTGATGAACTCGTAAAACACAGTGGTGCACTTGTTACCCAAGTTGAAACGGCGCTTCAGTCCTTGGTCGCACGGGGACAGGTGGTCTCTGACAGTTTTTCTGGTTTAAGAACACTCATCACGACCCCACACAAGGGGTCACGGCATCGTCATACCCGTTACGGCCTAGATCAGGCGGGGCGATGGACGTTGATTCATCCAGACGATCAGGATCCCCCATCAGAACAGACCCTGGATGAACCGTCACTCGAATATCTTGCGGGGACCTTGTTACGGCGATACGGCATCGTTTTTAGAAGCCTTTTAACGCGGGAGAGCACCCTTCCCCCCTGGCAGGATCTGCTTCGCATCTATCGACGGATGGAGGCTCGAGGCGATGTCCGGGGGGGGCGATTCGTCGCAGCGCAGTATGGGGAGCAGTTTGCGCTCCCTGAGGCAGTTGAAATGTTAAGAGCCCAGCGTCACATCGAACCTTCAGGGGACATCATCACCCTTCATGCCGCAGATCCGCTCAATCTGAGCGGCATCTTATTCCCAGGCGAAAAAATCCCGGCGCTCAGCGGACACCGCCTGTTACTTCGGGATGGCCTCCTCATCGGATATTTGCGCGGAAAAACCTGTCACTTCACCGTGCCTATTTCAGAAGACGAGGCTTGGGAACTGAAAAATCGCCTCATCCGGGGACCCCGCTACCCCTCAAAAAGCGGTGTAGCACGCACGTCTCTCACTCAGGGCTCTTGAGGTTCAGCCTTCGCTGCCGTGGGAGGGGGGAACAGGACATCGGTAAAACCAAAGCGGGTCATGTCTCTAATCCGCATGGGATAAAGAATCCCCAAGAGGTGATCACATTCATGCTGAACCACCCGTGCGTGGAACCCTGAAGCAAACCGGTCGATAGGCGTGCCATCGAAATCGTACCCTTGGTAGCGAATATGTTCGAAGCGTGCGACTTCTCCGCGCAGCCCAGGAACGGACAGACAACCCTCGAAACTGAGCCCTTCCTGATCACCCTGAGGCGTTATGACGGGATTGATCAAAATGGTTTTCGGAACCGGCGACTCGTCTGGATAGCGCTCAGAGTGCTCGAATCCAAAAATGACCACTTGCAAGGCGACTCCAATCTGGGGAGCGGCAATGCCCACCCCACCTTCCGCCTGCATCGTATCCTCCATATCCTCGATCAACGCATCCAGCGCTGGAGTTCCAAACTCAATCACGGGTTCACAGACCCGTAAAAGGCGGGGGTCTCCCATTCTGAGCACTCTACGTACCGTCATTTCGTTGTCATCCTGGTGTAACAATTCATCGGGATAATTCCCGCTGTTCGGAAAGGGGCCTCAAGCATAGAACGGAATGCACTATCGATATAGTGATTCCATCTTTGAGCGTTCTGAATGATCTTTTAGACTGAACTCAAGAAAACAAAATCCACTCACGATCATGACGGCTTTCATTCGAATCATTCTCTTGGGCCTGATGAGCTTTCCGGTATTATCGGAATCCGTCACGTTCCCAGATGCGATCGTCAACACTCGCGCGGCGCTCGTATATGGAGAAGCCGGAAGTCCAAAGCAACTGGTCGCTTACGCCAAGATTGCACTCAGGGACCTTGAAAACCTCAATGAATTTCAAGATCACCGTTTCGTAGATCGCGCCATCATTCACTTGCACGAAGCCATCCGCGCTGCCCAAAATGGAAATCTATCAGAGGGCACACAAAGAACCCGTCAAGCACTCCAAGACTTCCATCAAGCCGCGGGATCGTGAGCCGTTCAAGGGTCTGACCGGCGTAAGACGACCCGACAGGACAGCATCAAGCCTTAAGTCCGCTCCTTTTGAGTGCGAGCCCTACTCCATCGGCTACGGGTAAAAGACAGTAATCGACTCGAACATCACCTGCGAGAAACCGATTAAAGTTCCGAATCGCCTGCGTGTCTGAATCGGAAACCGACTCATCAACCACCTTTCCACCCCACAGAAGATTATCGATCAGGATAATCCCACCCGGGCGCAGCAGCGATAATGCACACTCGTAATAATCCCGATAGTGCGCTTTGTCCGCATCGATGAAGACAAAATCAAAACTCCCGGCCTGACCTTGATCCAGTAACTGGATCAAAGTCTCGATGGCAGGACCGATTCTTAGATCAATG
>CAYFOC010000263.1:0-2403 GCA_964344615.1 uncultured Methylococcus sp. | reverse complement strand
TGCTGCATGACATCGGTACAGGCGATGGCATCGTGCAGAACGGGGGGCAAGCTACTCGTAATACCGTTCGAACCGCGCCCCTATGGGGAATTGGATTCCGCAAGGCATTTCTTCATGACGACTCCCTGACGACAGTCAGTGACGCGATTCTTCATCATGGCGGTGAAGCAGCTTACGTGACGCAGAACTACCAGAATCTTTCCCCCACAGATCAGCAAAATCTTCTGGTTTTTCTCCAAAGCCTTTGAGGAAATCATCTGAACCTTGCACCTAAAGTGCGAGGTTCAGAGTAAGGCGTTATTTGGCGTTGTACCAGGTCTTTCCGTCCTCTGCGAGGAGATGGTCGGACGCTTCAGGGCCAAATGAGCCCGCTGCATAATTGGGGAAATCTCTCGGAGGGAGGGCCTGCCAGACGTCGATGATGGGCTGGATCAGGCTCCACCCTGCCTCCACCATATCGGCTCTCTGGAATAGCGTTGCATCGCCCAGCATGCAATCCAGCATCAGTCTTTCATATCCGGTATTCGGGGTCTGGCCGAAGTAATCCTGATAGCTGAAGTCCATCTTGAGCTTTCCAAGCTTCATCGACGGTCCTGGAATCTTTGCGCCGTATTCAAGGGCAACTCCCTCGTCGGGCTGAATCCTGATGACTAGACGATTATGGCGAAGGCTTTCAATGGAGGTGTCGCTGAACAGGTGTAGCGGAGCCTTTTGGAAGGTGATGACAATGTTGGTATAGCGCTGCGACATCCGCTTTCCCGTACGAATGTAGAAGGGAACCCCTGCCCATCTCCAGTTGTCGACCATCAACTTCAACGCCACAAAGGTGTTCGTCTCGGAATTTGGTTTGACGTTTGGCTCTTCCCGATAGCTGACACAATCGCGGTCTCCGATCTTCCCTGGACCATATTGACCGCGGACAGCCTGCTTCAGCACATCTTCTGGTGATAAAACCTGAATGGCACGAAGAAGTTTGGTTTGCTCGTCGCGGACTGCATCCGCCTCAAAAGAGACGGGGGGTTCCATGGCGGTGAGAGAGACTAATTGCAGGAGGTGATTGGGAACCATGTCCTTGAGGGCGCCTGCCCCTTCATAGTAGGGGGCGCGCATTTCTACCCCAACAGTTTCGGCGGCCGTGATCTGTACGCTTTCAATGTAGCGACGATTCCAGATTGGTTCAAAGATGCTGTTCGCAAAACGGAGAACCATCAGGTTCTGTACCGTTTCCTTTCCAAGGTAGTGGTCGATTCGAAAAATCTGTCTTTCCTGCAGAATTTTCTTGATCCTGTTGTTCAGCTCGATTGCAGATGCAAGGTCATGGCCAAAGGGTTTTTCGATGATGAAGCGCCGCCAGTGATCAACGTCATCCTTTGCAAGTCCCGCCCGATTGAGCTGTTCGATAATTTCTCCAAAGAAGTCGGGAGAGGTGGAGAGATAATAGAAATGTCGATCGCCAATGCCGAAAGCTTCTTTTGCGTCAGTCGTAGCGCTTCCAATGCGTTGGTAGAAGTCAGGGTCGTCGAAACGACCGCCCACATAACTGATCCGTTTTTCGAACCAATCAAGGAGGCTGGTGTCGACCGTGTCTCCGGCGTACTCGCGGATGGCGTCGAGAAGGTGAGACTTAAAGACGTTCAGTTCAAGTGGCTTGGAACCTGTTCCGACAATCGCAAATTTATCCGGGAGAAGCCCCTGCTTGACGAGGTTGTAAAGGGAAGGCAACAGCTTCCTTTTGGCAAGATCACCGGTGCCGCCAAAAATGACCATCACGCAGTCTTCCGCTGCATGGTTCTGAAGACCAATCGGGGTTGAGCTATTTATTGTCATCACGGCTTGGATTCTCAAAAAGCTGTGGGGGGTGGGGGGAAGAGTTCACGCTCTTGGATGTACGCCAGAGGTGCAGGTTAGCCTCTCCCTCTGCTTTCAAGGGCCTTTTCGCACAGATTCACTCCTGAGCCTAGTCGAGACTACGGCGCTTTGCAAACAGGGTTGGTAAGGAAGTCACACTGACAGGTGCCCCGACTGGAAGAACCATCGCTTCAATGGTTCTTCCAGTCGGGGATCCTTAATGGGAGAAATCCTTCTCCTTGACGTACCTGGCCAGAAGCGGAAAAAGAACCACCGACAACATGCCGGCGCAAAGAAGTGCTGCAGCCCGATCTTCCCGCATCAGCCCGGATGAAATGCCAATTTCCGTCACGATGACGATGATGGGCAAGCCTGTGGCCGAATAAAGGGTGAAGCGCAGTTTATCTTTGAGATCCATCGTGTCCCCATAGAGGAAAACGGGAAGTCCGCGGATCACCAACAGCAATACCAGAAGCCCAATGACCTGGAACGCGGCGATAGGCCCCGTCAGTAACAGCGTGGGATCAAACTTCAATCCAGCGACAATGAAGAAGA
>CAYFOC010000262.1:0-2404 GCA_964344615.1 uncultured Methylococcus sp. | reverse complement strand
GTTAACAAAAGATCCGCATTTTTTTCAACGACGCGTGATGCCGGTCCCACGAGGAGTGCATCAGGGGGCACGGCTACACGTTCGTCCTTTCCGGTGTAGGGAAGTGCGTGCAAGAAATGGCGCATGCAGTTGAGCCGAGCGCGTTTCTTGTCGTCGGACTTCACGACTGTCCAAGGTGCATCTGCCGTATCGGTATGAAAGAACATCGACTGCTTGGCTTCCGTGTAGTCGTCCCAGCGATCAAGCGACTTGATGTCGATGGGGGATAGCTTCCAGTGCTTGAGGGGGTCATCTCTCCGCGCGATGAAGCGTCTTAACTGTTCTTCCCGAGAAACAGAGAACCAGTATTTGAACAAGCGGATGCCGCTGTTTACCAGCATGCGTTCAAATTCAGGGGTCTGCCTGAGGAACTCGAGATATTCCAGAGGGTTGCAGAATCCCATCACCTTTTCGACGCCGGCGCGGTTGTACCAGGAGCGGTCAAAGAAGACGATCTCACCGGCGGTCGGAAAGTGAGACACATAGCGCTGGAAATACCATTGACCGCGTTCCACTTCCGTCGGCTTTTCAAGAGCAACGACGCGAGCACCACGAGGATTGAGGTGCTCTGTAAAGCGTTTGATCGTGCCCCCTTTGCCGGCCGCATCGCGACCCTCAAAAATGACAATGACCCTTTCACCCGTTTCTTTCACCCAATTTTGAACTTTCAGAAGTTCAATCTGGAGATTGGCCTTCTGGCGATCGTAGAGTCGACCCTTGATGCGTTGGGTGTAGGGGTAATCCTTGGGGAGGGGAGCTTCTTCCGAATTTTCATCCAGTTCATGAGGCGCATGGGCAACCAATGTCGCGGATGGGTCGCGGCTGATGGCTTCGATCTCAGCGACAACCTTGGGGTTCGGGACGAGCGCAGGCTTGTGATGCTCTTGCATCTCCGAAAGCCCTTGTCCTTCAGGCTCCCGTAACGCTGTCTGTTGAGGTTTTTTCATGGCAATACTCTGCATGCGAATGGATGGTCAAAGTATAGGCCGATGTCAGTCGTATGATTTGGGGCGAAATCAATGTGGACGCGAAATTTTCCCGGAATCGACCATCACGACTAAACTATGGTCATCCGACACCGACGATGGAGAGAGACATGAAAGGCAACCCGACGATCATCAAGCATTTGAACAAGGTCTTGGCGAATGAATTAATCGCCATCAATCAGTATTTCCTGCATGCCCGGATGCTCAAGAACTGGGGGCTTCACAAGCTGAACGAGAAAGTCTTTCATGAATCCATCGATGAGATGAAGCATGCGGACCAGCTTATCGAGCGGATTCTGTTCCTCGAGGGTTTGCCGAACCTTCAGGATTTGGGGAAGTTGCGGATTGGTGAATCGACGAAGGAAATCCTCGCCTGCGATCTCGCGTTGGAGATGGATGCAATCCCTGATTTGCGTCTTGCGGTCGAGGCGGCAGAGGAAGCCAAGGATTTCGTAAGTCGAGATCTTTTTGCCAGTATCCTCGAGAGCGAGGAAGAGCATGTCGACTGGCTGGAGACGCAGTTGGATTTGATTGAACGGATCGGTGAACAGAATTATCAGCAATCGATGATCTGATTATCCTTACAGCCAAGCCTCATGCGGCTTGGCGCGTCCGCTTTTGCTTGCAGAGGTGGCTTGAGATCAGATTGCGGGCATCGGGGGCGCATTTGCCGCATTGGCGACATGCGCCTGTCTCACGGCCGAGCGAACGGACATTCGTAATGTCTTTCTCTTCGATCGTCTGCAGCAGATCCTTTTCAGTCAGGGCGTGGCAAATACAGATGTACATGGGGCATCCTTTGACAGTTTCGTAAACTTTAACGCAAACGAGAATCGATATCAACACCGTTTGCGATGGCGGGTTATTTTTCGACTTCAAGGGTCGTTTAGCGTATGAAGAAAGGCCAGAAGATCATCGATCTCAGCGTTGGTGAGGCGTAAATGACCCAATTCCTGACGATTCACTGTCGTTGAAATTTCAGGGCCTGGCCAGCATCCGCTTTTCAGTGCGTCTTCATCATTCGTCCATCCATCTCGACACAGGGGACGGGTATCTCGGGTGTTGTAGAACTCAATGACGCCCCTGAGGGTCTTGAAATACCCGTTGTGCATGTAGGGAGCCGTCTTCTCAATGTTCCTCAAGGTGGGCACCTTGAATTGGCCGAGATATTTATTGTTCTTAACGGTCTGTCCTAAGCCTTTGTCGATAAATTGATTCCCCAGCGGATTGAGATCCTTGGGCAACTGATAGAAGGGGTTGTCGGGGTTCTTTGGGACCCCGATGTTGTCGTAGCTGAAATCCGTGAAGAGGGGGCGCTGCTTCCCCGTAGGGGACGGCTGGTTTGGATGACAGGCAGCACAGTTGCCTTTGTCTTCCCG
>CAYFOC010000261.1:0-2414 GCA_964344615.1 uncultured Methylococcus sp. | reverse complement strand
GTTCAGCTCAGTGCCATCATCGCGGGTGTCCTTGACAGCAAGCTCAAGGGATTACTGACGAATCCGGTCCAAAGTGCGCTTCATCAATTAGGCAATTGAATTGTATGACCTTGATCAGTCGATCACTGGTCCTCTTCATAAGCCTTGCCCTTGTATTGTTCGGGTTAGGGTGTGCCTCATCCGACCATGGAGAGACCGGGCAAAGACGATCAGGATCAGGAGGCCCCCATCAAGTACATGGCCCGCACGGAGGGGGGGATCATTATGGTGCGCGAAGGCAGGAGGGAACGGATAGCCAGGAGCCCCTGGTCGGCCAAGAGCCCGCACCCGCCTTTGCAATCGGCAAATCGGATGGCGAAAAAGCACCGGTGATGGGAACCGTGAGTTGTGATCTTTGGACGCGTTCTCTGTCTGATGCGGATGAGGGTCGTAGATCCCGCTTCAATAACAACATGTCATGGGTTTATGGCTACCTTTCTGGGCTGTCTTCGGCCACGAAGGCCGGTATTCTGGAAACTGTTGAGGTGTCCTCGATCCAGAGATTCATCAGCGACTATTGCAGGGGGCATCCCAACGTGACCACGGCGGTTGCGGCACAGGAATTTGCCCGCGCAAGACTTGGGGTCAAAAGACCGCTACCCGCCAGCGTTCCAGCCAAACCGCACCATTGATAGTCATCGGGGAATAGGCTTGATGGAGCAGGGGAGAGGTTTCGGGTTTGCGGGGCAATGGGGCCTATTGCTGGCCGCATTGATGGCGGCGCCTCTGGCCAGTGCTGTCGATGACGCGGCTTCGGCAGGACAAAATTCATCCGCAGCGGATCCTGGCGTTCTTCTCCAGAGAAGCACGACGGAACTGGATACCCTTTTCAATCGGCCCCATCGCTCCCTGACGGCCATGGCCAGTCAGCGCATGGATTTTCTCGCCAGAAAGGAGCTGTGGACCATCAAGCCAAACCTCACTTTGCACAAGCTCCTAGATCTTCCGGTGTGGGCCTCGCTGGCCGTCGAGGAGCGCGTTCGCTACGAAAACTATTCCACGCCCTGGATCAACGGGAACGTCCGAGGACAGTGGTCGGTTCCCATGCAAACGGTCGTCTTCGGGGAGGTTCGTCCTACCGACAATCTTCGATTCAGCGCCGAGTTTTGGGATGCGCGCCAATGGGGGCCACAGGATCCGAACAAGATCACCGCCGCGATGGTGAACACCCTGAACTTCAGCCAGATCTACATGGCAGCGATTGAAAGGGGGATTCTGGATTCAGCCATCGACGCAGAACTCAAGCTGGGTCAGATGACCATGCTCTTAGGCAGTTCTCGACTGATCAGCCGCTACTCCTTCCGAAATACGCAGCAGAGCTACGTCGGTGTTCAGTCAAGGCTTCGGGAAAACCAGGGCCAATGGGAACTCCTTACCTTTGCCAATGTGCCCGAAGAATTGTTGCCTCAGTCCACGAGCGGCCTTTTGTCGAACAGCGCCGTATGGAACCGCCCGATGTCTGATGCCTATTTTGCCGGGTACTTCCTGACCCATAAACTGGGACCGCAAGATCATCTAGAGTCCTATTTCTACAGCCTTGCAAGAGGCTTAGATGGCACGGGTCATCAAGAGGTCCAGACGCCAGGTGTTCGCCTTTACCGGGAAGTTCAGAAGTCAGGAATGGACTATGAGATTGAATCGGTGGGTCAATCCGGGCTCTATCGACTAACCAGTAGCTCGTCGGCGAACTCACATTCCACCAGCAGTATCATGGAGCATATCCAGATCGCGCATTCCTGGGATGTTCCCTTCAAACCCCGAATCCAGCTGGAGTGGGATTACGCCTCGCCCTATTTCAATCCGCTCTTCGGTCAGTCTGTCTTTGATTTTGGCCCGAGTGGCATCGCTGGTTTTTTTGGGCGGCGAAACAACATTAATTCCCCTGGCGCACGTTTTCTGTTCAATCCAGATGCCGAGATCTTTGCCTATGTCGTCTATCGCCAATGGTGGCTTGCAAATGCCCGGGCACCCACGGGATGGGGGGAGGCGAACCTTGTGGATCCGAGTGGCGGGGCAGGTTCGCACATCGGCCAATCGGTCGAGCTTGCGGCACGCTGGGACCTTGTCTACAACCTGGCATTTCAGGCCGGATGGCAGGTCTTGATGAAGGGCCGTTTTGCCGAAATGGCACCGGGAGCCCCGAGCGATCACAGCCCTGTGAATTATTTCTACGTGGAAACGGAAGTCAGGCTATGACGGTGAAGGGGGATTAGAGCCCGAAGCTGTTGTCGATGCTCATCATGTAGACCAGATAAAACACGGATTGTCCCGGAATCAGGGGACCATTGATGCCGTCAGGTCCGTAAAAACCGCCCTGGGCCCCTGTGGAATTATCGTAGCGGTATTCAAGTCTCAACCGGTTGGTCACACCGGCT
>CAYFOC010000260.1:0-2420 GCA_964344615.1 uncultured Methylococcus sp. | reverse complement strand
CCGGGGTGACGTGCTCTCGTCCCAGATACCAGAGCGCACTTAAGGCCTGGCCTGCGGGGCGACCTGCCAGGACCATTTTTCGCGGGGCAACGTGCTGAAGGCGAATTTCCATTTTGCCCATCTGCAGACGATGGGACGCCCTGTGGTGTAGAAAACTGGTTGAGCCGGAACTTGGGTGCTGAAACCAAAGCGACGTGCTGCTTCGGCGCCGTGTACCTCAATAGTGGCACCCTCAGCGGCCGCAACAGTTTGTGCTACAGATTCCGGTGAGGGCATCTGCTTGAGCCCAAACCGACTGACTTTAGGGACCGTGTATATCCCTCGACTGATTCTTTCAATGCGTTGCTCTTGGGCCAGACGCATTAATGTCTGGTAAATGGACGCACGAGAACCCAGCCCGGCGAAGTAAGCCGGGGTAAAGGGTGTTCCAGGAACAATGGCCGCAATCTGCTCGCGGATGGCTTGGGAGGTGTTCACGATTTCTCTACCAGAAAAGCTATCAACTTATCTCAACCGTGCAAGAGTTTTGGCTAGGTCGAATTGGAGGTTATTTGGGCATGACTGCGGAGATTAAGGGCAAGGCAGTGGAAGCCTTGATCATCCTTCATCAGGGCAAATCAACTGCTTTCAAAGTGAAACCGGATTGATCTTGGCTGGATGGATAGCAGATCAACTGATTTCAACACTCTAGTTGGAATCAGTTAATGATCGGAGCCATTGATAGCAGTCGTTATGCTGTCAATCCGATTGATTTCAAAGCATTTCTTTCTGGTGACCCATGGCAGCTCTGAAAATGGCTGCAGACCACGGATGGCAAGGGTTTCGTTGAATCAATCGCATGACAGCATTTTCGGGCCAAAGTGCGCGGGTTTGCGTTGACATCAGAAAAAGTATTCCACCGTACTTATATTAGTGGTGCTTCTGATGACGCATTCATTGCACAGACAATGGATGATCAAACGCCTGAAAAATCTCAAAAGCGGTCAGCGTGGGCATGCGCCAGAATGAAGTTCTGTAATGCGCTACGTTCTCTCGTAAGCGTCCGGCCATTGCCTTGATCGACATGGAGTCCATATGTACGAATGATGGCGAAAACGCCAATCATTCCCGCAGGGCCTAATCTTCTGGATGAGCAAACTGAATCCTCGTTTGTTTTGCATCATCCATAGAGGTCGACATGAATACTGAACTTCACCTTGATCCTGCTGACCGGTTCCTTCGTCTGACACAGGTGCGTGAACTGACGGGTCGTTCGCGATCCCGCATCTACGACGATCCAAGTTTTCCCCGGCCCATCAAACTGGGGGCAAGAGAATGTGCCTGGGTTGAAAGCGAAGTTCGTGCCTGGATGAATCGGCGCTATCAATTGGCGCAGACGGCACAGCGTTCACTTTAGGGACTTTCCGCCATGAATATAAGTAATCATGATCATCATCTCTCAACGCCACATTAGCCCCTTTCTGTGCGCGTTAGTTAGTCTCACTGGATTAATGGGCTGCAACACCACGTCGGTTCACCTTCCTGTCCCGATTAACGTCACCGAGTTAAAAGCGGGGTTGAAGGCGGGGCCTCGCAGTATCTCGGGAAGGATTTTCTTTGAGCCGGATCGAGGCCACGTACTTGCTTATCCAGACACTGTCGTTTCCTGTGGTGGGCGCTCAATTGTTTTAATGCCTTACACCGACTTCACTCGGGAGTGGGCGTTAGCGTTCTTTGGACGGCCGGTTGATGATCTTGCCTACCGTTTGGCAAACCGCGGACCACAGCGGCCCATCGAGCAGACAGAGCAATTGTTGGCTATGTCGCGGACAACCGATTGTGATCGGGAGGGAAATTTCTCATTCAAACAGGTGGCTAGCGGAGACTATTTCGTTTTGGCCCGCGTCGACTGACGAGGCAGAGATCAGTCCATCTACCAATTTGGATATGCGCCGGAGGATATCGATCAGGAGGATGGGTGGATCATCAAGAAGTTTCATCTTGAGCGGCAGGACCTTCATCTTGAAGGTCCCTGGCCTTGAATAATGAAGCGGTTGCGGATGTCCTTTAATATCTTTAGTCTGAAACCGATTTCAATTAATTATGTTGGCATCTTTATAGTTCCGCTCAGTCAGGTTAAGGTGCGATTGTTGAGCAGTTGTTTTCAGCGAGGATTAATCAATATGCATCAATGGATCAGAGTCACGGTATTCCTAGGGCTATTTTTGAGTGGAGCATCCTGGGCGGATAGCGTACAGGTGGCCGTTGCCGCTAATTTTCAGGGCGCCTTGGAGTCCATCTCAAAGTCATTTGAGGCGGATACCGGACACAAGGTTGTGGCGATCTCTGGAGCCACAGGGAAGTTCTATGCCCAGATTACCAATGGAGCTCCCTTCGAAGTGCTTCTTTCCGCGGATCAGGACACGCCTAAAAAGCTTGAG
>CAYFOC010000259.1:0-2427 GCA_964344615.1 uncultured Methylococcus sp. | reverse complement strand
GGATCGCTGAGCGCGGGTTCGATCCCCAGATGGGCGCAAGACCCATGAGCCGTGTAATTCAGGAGAAGATTAAGAAGCCTCTCGCGGACGAGATATTGTTCGGAAAACTCGCCTCAGGCGGCGTCGCCCGGATCGGCGTGGTCGATGACGAACTAACGCTGGAGATCGAGACGGTTCGCGAACTCTCAGAACCCGCTTAAGCGGGTTCTCTCAGCGCTGACGGAAAGTGATACGACCTTTCGTAAGATCGTATGGAGTCATTTCGACCTTCACCCGATCTCCCGTCAAAATTCGAATGTAATGCTTGCGCATCTTTCCGGAGATATGCGCCATGACAACATGACCATTGTCCAGTTCTACCCGGAAAGTAGTATTCGGAAGGGTTTCAATAACCTTCCCTTCCATTTCGATGTGATCTTCTTTCGACATACGCTCTCGTAAAACACATTGCGGCCATGTAAAGCCTGACGGCGAAGTTTAGCACAACCGGATTTCTGCCCCGATCAGTCGCGCGATTCCTGCCATCCATTTTCCATGAGAAGCTCATGGGGACGGTATAGGGATTTGTATGCCATCTTTTGCGAGGCCCGGATCCAAAACCCCAAATAAAGCGAATCAAGCCCCTGCTCGCGCAAGTCTTCAATTAACCAAAGAATCGCAAAGGTTCCGAGCCCCATTGATCGCAGGCCCGGATCAAAGAAGGTATAGACGGCCGAGTATCCGTCGTCGAGGATATCGATGACCGAGACAGCAACAAGCAAACCGGCCCGCCGAAACTCAAAAAACACAGTTCCTTCAAACCGTCGATTCCCAAGAAACTGAATGAATTCTTCCGCTGAACTTCGGGCCATGTCGCCATCAGGGTGGCGGTCAGTCTGGTAACGGAGATACAGCCGGTAGTGTTCGTCCTTAAACTCCGCAGGCACCTGAGACACTACCAGTCCCAAGTTCTTGTCCCAGGTTCTCCGCTGAGATCGGGACGGCTGAAATCGCTTGACGGGTATTCGGATCGGAATGCAGTCATTGCACCCTTGGCAATAGGTCCGATAGACGAGATCGCCGCTGCGCCGGAAACCACCTCTCACCAACGCCGCGTAAAACCGCTGCGTCACCGGAAAATCCAGAGGCAAAACCGCCATTCGCGCCGATTTTTCGGGCAGGTAGGGGCAAGGATGCTCTTCGCCGAGAAATAACGGGATCGATGCCACTAGCGCCGTCCCCAAGCACCCTCTACCGGGATTCTTGCGCAGTATTTCCGGATTTTCGCCTGAAAGTCCTTACGTGTAATGGGGCGAGCCCCCAGACTCTCGAGATGTGAAGTATGGACCTGACAGTCGATGAGTTCGTACCCCCAAGCCTCCAGCTTTTGGCACGCTCCAACGAAAGCAACCTTGGAAGCATCGGCTTCCCGGCGAAACATGGACTCTCCGAAAAAACACTGGCCGATAGCTACTCCGTAGAGACCTCCAACCAGTTCGGATCCTCGCCAGCACTCAAAGGAATGGGCGTGGCCCCCTCGATGAAGTTGGACATAGGCATCCTGAATGTCTTGCGTAATCCAGGTCCCGTCCTGCCCCGATCGCGGTTCGGCGCAGGCAGCAATCACAGCATCAAAGGCCTGATTGTATGTAACCAGGAAATCCCCTTTCCTGATGCGTTGACGAAGGCTTCTCGAAATCTTGATGCCAGAAGGAGGCAAAATCCATCGCGGCGAGGGCGACCACCAAAGAATGGGTTCACCTTCGCTGTACCAGGGAAAGATACCAGCGCGGTAAGCAGACAGCAGACGCTCCACCGAAAGACACCCCCCCGCTGCAAGCAGACCGTTGGGCTCATCAAGCGCCGTATCCACCTCAGGAAAAGGCTCAGCGGGCCAATCTGGATCAAGAACCTTCAGCACGAACGACTCAAACCCCTCAAGAAACAGAGCATCCACACAAGAACGGGGCGACGTGACGGGCGAACGGTGCTCGGATGTGGGATAATCGGACAATTATTCCCCCGCCGAATACAGGATGTCCGTCCACTGGACATTGCCTGCGAGGGCTTTTCCCCGATTGGCACCCACGGATTGATCAAGCATGGCTCAGTACGTTTATACCATGAACCGGGTGGGCAAGGTTGTCCCCCCAAAGCGCGAGATTTTGCGCGATATTTCCCTGTCTTTCTTTCCGGGAGCCAAAATCGGCGTCCTCGGTCTGAACGGCTCGGGTAAATCTACTCTGCTCCGCATCATGGCCGGCGTCGACACCGACTTCAACGGAGAAGCCCGCGCACAGGCAGGCATAAATATCGGTTACCTGTCGCAGGAACCACAGCTTGACCCTACCAAAACCGTTCGGGGCAACGTTGAGGAAGCGCTTTCCCATATCAAGGATGCCCTGACCCGTCTGGATGAAGTCTACGCGGCCTACGCCGAACCCGACG
>CAYFOC010000258.1:0-2446 GCA_964344615.1 uncultured Methylococcus sp. | reverse complement strand
AATGCGGCCAATAAGCCAAATCCACCCGGTGAGTGATCGCCATAGCCATTGGAAACGCTTGCAAGGGCACTTTCAAGGCCAGGTTTTCCTGTGGCTATGAGCGCGACGAGTCCTGCGCCCACGGATGCGCCCAGGATTTGCGATACAAGGTAGGCCGGGATATTACGCCGAGGTAGCCGTCCAGCAGCAGACAGGCCAATCGAGACCGCGGGGTTGAAATGACCGCCTGAGACGTGACCGAGCGCGAAAATGGCGCCGCTCAGGGAGAGCCCGAAAGCCAAGGCGACAACAACAGAATTCGAAAGGTTTCCGGAAAGAGCCCCGGCCCCGCAGCCAGCAAAGACGATCCAGGCGGTACCCAGCGCTTCAGCGGCGCATTTGCTTTTGAGATTCATGGGGTCTGAGGAGAGGGTGTGAATGGAGCCTTGATTCTATCGTTCAGGGTCCCTCTGGTGTCGAATTTTCGGGTTTTTGGTGGGTATTGGGGGGTGTGCGACGTTGTGACGCGGTTGGTTAACGGCTTATCAATGGCATCTGACAGGTAGGCTTGTCTATAATCCGCCATTGACCCTGATTGCTTTTGCGATCGACTTATAGGCCAATGGCGCACAATCCATGAATCAGAACCTTCATCTGCAACACGATTCCGATCCCGAAGAAACCCGCGAATGGCTTGATGCCCTTGCCTCCGTCATCGGAACCGAAGGCATTGAAAGAGCCCATTTCCTGATCGAGAATCTTGTAGATCAGGCCCGAAGGGCCGGGGCAAACCTCCCCTATAAGGCCAATACCGCGTACATCAATACGATTCCATCCCACATGGAGGCGAGGCTTCCGGGGGATGCGACGATCGAGAATCGCATTCGGTCCTATATTCGATGGAATGCAATGGCGATGGTGGTGCGTGCCAACCGGCGTTCGACGGAGTACGGGGGGCATATCGCGAGTTTCGCGTCTGCGGCCACGCTCTATGACATTGGCTTCAATCACTTCTTCCGAGCAGCAAGCAAGGATTTCGGTGGCGATCTGGTCTATTTCCAAGGCCATGCGGCACCAGGTATCTATGCCCGGGCTTATCTCGAAGGGCGCCTGACCGAAGAGCAGCTGGATTTCTTCCGCGCGGAAATCGAGGGCGATGGCAAGGGTTTGAGTTCTTATCCTCATCCTTGGCTGATGTCCGATTTCTGGCAGTTCCCGACGGTTTCGATGGGCCTTGGACCCATCATGTCGATTTATCAGGCCCGGTTCATGAAGTATCTGGAGGATCGAGGCATCCTCAACACGGCGGGCCGAAAGATCTGGTGTTACTGCGGCGACGGTGAAATGGATGAGCCGGAATCGCTGGGCGCCATTGGTCTGGCCGGCCGCGAAAAGCTGGATAACCTGATCTTCGTCATCAACTGCAACCTGCAGCGCCTTGATGGTCCGGTTCGAGGGGATGGCAAGATCATCCAGGAATTGGAAGCCAATTTCCGTGGCGCTGGCTGGAATGTCGTCAAGGTGATCTGGGGATCCCAGTGGGACCCGCTTCTGGCCAAGGACACCAAGGGGCTTTTGAGGAAGCGCATGGAAGAGGTCGTCGATGGGGAATACCAGGCTTACAAGGCCAAAGGTGGCGCCTATACCCGCGAACACTTCTTCGGGAAATATCCAGAACTCCTGGAAATGGTTTCCAACATGACCGATGACGACATCTGGCGCCTCAATCGTGGCGGTCATGATGCCCACAAGGTTTATGCCGCTTACGCCGCTGCATCCCAGCACAGGGGACAGCCGACCGTGATTCTGGCCAAGACGGTCAAGGGATATGGCATGGGGCCGGTCGGCGAGGGCCGTATGTCGACCCATCAGCAGAAAAAGCTGGATGATGCTTCGATCCGAGGCTTCAGAGACCGTTTCAGCATTCCGATTGCGGATGACAAGATTCCGGAAGTACCTTACTACCGTCCGCCGGAGGACAGTGCAGAAATGCAATACATGCGCGCACGTCGTGAGGCACTGGGAGGCCCCATGCCGAAGCGTCGTCGGGAAGCGCCGCACATCCAGGTTCCGGATCTTCACCTCTTCGACGCCATGCTGAAGAGCAGTGAAGATCGCGACATGTCTACGACCATGGCCTTTGTCAGAATCCTCACGCAGCTGCTGAGAGACAACAAGGTCGGTCGCTACGTCGTGCCGATCGTCCCCGACGAGGCGCGTACCTTTGGCATGGACAGTTTGTTCCGTCAGTACCGCATCTATTCGTCGGTGGGTCAGCTCTATGAGCCTGAAGATTCCGACAGCGTGATGTATTACCGCGAGGACAAGTCGGGCCAGATTCTGGAAGAAGGCATCAATGAGGCGGGCGCCATGTGCTCGTGGATCGCTGCGGCAACGGCCTACAGCAACCACAACGTCCAGATGATTCCCTTCTACATCTACTACTCGATGTTCGGATTCCAGCGGA
>CAYFOC010000257.1:0-2464 GCA_964344615.1 uncultured Methylococcus sp. | reverse complement strand
CCCGCCCCCATCCAGCCGCTCTCCGTTCAAGCCTTTACGGCAACCAATGCTTTTGGCGCCGGAATCAGCGCTACGCTGAAGGGACTATCGAGTGGCATCAGCGCCCTCAATAATGGCGGGTTCCCCGGGCTCGACATCGATACCTATATCGGGCGCATTGATGGCATTGAGCGTCATATACTTCCCGCTCATCTTCAAGATTTCGATGCCAGGAATAACAAGATCATGGATCTTGCCCTGGATCAGGATAACTTCCGGACCCACGTCATGGAGGCAAAACGAAAATATGGTGCAGACAGGATCGGGGTCATTCTCGGGACCAGTACGTCAGGAATCCTTGAAACGGAAAATGCCTACCGGCGACGCGACCCATCCAGTGGATGTTTACCGCAGGATTTCCGCTACAAAGAACGGCAAAATACCTCCGCACCCGCCGCGTTTGTGCAGGCGCTCCTCGGCATCACGGGCCCGGCCTGGGTCATCTCAACAGCCTGTTCTTCGAGCAGCAAGGTTTTCGCGACCGCACAACGTTTATTAGCTGCGGGGTGGTGCGATGCCGTCATCGTTGGTGGCGCCGACAGCCTGTGTCTGACCACCCTCTATGGTTTTCATGCTCTGGAACTGATTGACCAGACCCCTTGTAAACCGATGGATCGGGAGCGGAACGGCATTTCCATTGGTGAGGCAGCCGGGTTCATGCTTCTGACACGCTTTGAATCTCAGAGTTCAGGGCTCGTTCTGAGTGGCTACGGTGAAAGCTCGGACGCTTATCACATGTCCTCCCCTCATCCAGAGGGACTCGGGGCAGCGCAAGCCATGACCGAATGCCTCGCAAGAGCGGATACCGAGGCGGATACTATCGACTTTGCTCTTCTCCACGGCACAGGTACACCCGCCAACGACAGAGCCGAAGACAAGGCGCTCACCACCCTATTCGGCAACCAGTTGCCGTGTGCCTCCATCAAGGGGGCCATTGGCCATACCCTCGGTGCATCCGGCATCATGAATGCCGTCGTGGCCTGTCTATCCCTGACCCAGAACCTACTTCCAGGCACTGCAAATCTGAACGAGATCGATCCCGCCTTTTCCTCCAATGTCCTCTTTGGACCCAAAACCTTTGTAGCGCGCAGAATCATTACGCATGCCTTTGGCTTTGGTGGAAGCAATGCCGTCTTGCTCTTCGATCAACGATGAATGTTATCCGCATTCCCATACACGGCGTAGGAATCCGTGCACCGGGCATCTCCTCAACGAACGATCTGATGGAACGCGGCCTCAGCAGAGTGCTGAGTGATGGGGTGGAGCCGCCAAAGGGTCAGGGATTGGGACTTCCCCCGACGGAAAGGCGCCGCGCCACTCCTGTCACGCGGCTCGCACTGGATGTCGCCATGGAGGCTTCCGAAGCCGTAGCAGACCGCAATACCCTCACGACACTCTTCGCCACCTCAGGTGGGGAAGTGACAGTGATACACCAGATCTTCACCATGCTGGCCGAAGGAGACACGGCGCTTTCCCCTACAGCCTTCCATAATTCCGTCCACAATGCAGCAGCCGGATACTGGAGCATCGCGAGCGGTTCACGGCATGCCGCAGACAGTATCTGTGCATTCGATGACAGTACGGGAGCGGGACTTGCGGACATCGCCCTCCGTTACTTCGGGGGGGAACGGAATCTCTTGCTGGTGGGCTACGACCTCCCTCCTCCCCATCCAATTTCTGCGCATCGTTCGCTGCACCATGCGATCGCAGGCGCGCTTCTTCTTGGATCCGAAGATGACATAACACCCTTGGCTCACTTGAATATTTCTTTTACGAGCCAAGATTCCGAGATGGGAAGTGGCAGACGGCCAAGCGTTCCCCATCCGGATTGGCCACTCCTTCAAATCATTCACGCGGTCGTCTGCAAGGAAACCATGAATCTTCAGCTCTCCGCAGGCTTTGGAGGTACCCTTTCCGTTGGAGTCGAGGTTTGACCTGGTCTCAGCCGGAAATTGGAACTTGGATCCCTCATGGCCCGGGCATGCAATTGATCGATTCGGTTGCGTGGTTCGATGAAGAAACGCTACTGGCCATGACAAAATCCCATCTCAACCCCGATAATCCCCTTCGCCGCAAGGATGGCTCACTGCCCATCACGGTCGGGATCGAAATCGCGGCTCAGGCGACAGCCATTCACGGCGCCTTGCTTGTGGAAGCTGCCCAGCGCAAGCCACGCCCCGGCATGTTAGTGCTCGGAAAACATCTGGAGTGGTCCAGAAATCATCTGGATGATATTCAAGAGAGCCTGATCATCAAGGTCGTACGCCAGAGCCATCAAACGTCTGGCGCCATCTATGATTTCAGCCTTGCAACCCAAGATTCGCCAGCCTTCATGAAAGGTCGTTTGGGCGTATTTTTCGAAGGAACCGCTTGACTACTCCCCTCCCTGGAAGGAAGGGGATTCCTGCTTCATCGAGAACTGCTT
>CAYFOC010000256.1:0-2465 GCA_964344615.1 uncultured Methylococcus sp. | reverse complement strand
GGAGCCACCGGTCCAAGGCTCAATTACGCCGGCATTCAGATGGGTCTCGCCTTCAGCATGATCGTTTTCTCGGAGCTCGAACCTGGCACCTATCTCGGCGCCGGCTGGTACCGTGTGCTTGGGATCCTGCTCGGCATCAGCGTGATGGGCATTGTGGATTACCTGCTCTGGCCGATCCGATCCATCTTCATGGCGCGATACAGGCTCATTCAGAGCTTCCATTTCATGGTGTCGGTGCTGCGAAAGAATCCCGATCAAACGGATTTCACCGAGGCGCAATCGGTGCAGATTTTGAGGATGCTGGATCAGAATCTGATGGATGCGGCTTTCTTCCTCAATTTCGCGCGCATGGAACCTGGATCCAGTCAGCCGGAGAGCCGCCGCGAAGTCGCAGCCACCACCGCCATCATCCAGTCGCTGCATTACCTTTCAAAAATCATGGAAAGCCGACACCGGCTTTACCTTGAATGCAGACCCATGTTGAAAGGACTACTACTGGATGAGTTGCAGACGCCCATGAAGGGAGCCTATGCCCACCAATACGAAGCGATGGCCCAGTACCTTCAATCCGGTAAGACCAGCGAGAATCTCGCGATTCTTGAAGAGGAACTCCATCGCATCGTTGTGCGCATGGAAGCCCTTGAAGCTTTCCAAACGATGACGGGCCGGGAACGTTTCTATCTGGAGGCCCTGATCGACCTTGAACACAAGCATGCGAATGCCGTAGCCGACATACGGACGCAAATCGAGGAAAACCTGGCCTCCCGCACCCTCACCGCCAACCCCTGAAGCCTTTTTAGAGGAGCCCCTCGGCCTGCATCGCACGGCGGACCGCAGGACGATCCCCCACAATCGCACGATAACTCCGAAGCGAGGGCCAGGGATTGAGGTCAAATTTCACCATGTCGGACCAGTTGAGGACGACGAAAAGGTAGGCATCCGCCACGGAATACCCCCCGGGAAGCAGATAGGGATTGTCCTTGAGGTGCTTTTCAAGGAAGTCCAGACGCCTTTTAAGCTTCACGATCGCGGAGTCTCGGGCCTTGGCATCCAGTGAGCGATTCCACAAGGGCCCATAGCCCTGATGAATTTCAGTCGCCACAAACGAGAGCCATTCAACCCCTCGAAACCACGCGGGATCACCGATCGGAGGCGCCATTCCGCTTTCAGGCTTTCGCTGCGCCAGAAAAAGGAGGATGGCGGTGCTTTCCGTCAGGATTTCCCCATCATTCAATTGCAGGGCAGGTACAGACCCCTTGGGATTGATGCCATAGAAATCAGCGCCGGTTTCAGTCTTGTGCGTTGCAAGATCCACGCGCTCCAGATCAAGGTGTATCCCAGCCTCAAGGGCCGTGATATGGGCGGCCATGGAACAGGCGCCGGGGGTATAGTAAAGTTTCATGTAGCGCTCCCTGCGGATCATGGGGGATTCTTGACTGTTGGCACCGCGGGATGCGGGGCGCCGACCTATTTTAGAGACATTTTCCTTATGACCGTTCAACACTGGGTCAACCGCGTCACCCACCATCTCTGGTACGACAAGTCGAGTGCATCCCCCCTTTTGGCCCCTCTCGGGCGTGCCTACGGGCAAGGGGTAGGACTGGTTCATGAGGCCTATCGTTCAGGCCGCATCAAGACGCTCGTACTTCCCGTCCCCGTCATTGTAGTCGGCAATATCACCGTCGGTGGTACAGGGAAGACCCCCTTGACCATCTGGATGGCCCAAATGCTCAAGCAGCAGGGCCTAAGACCCGGCATCATCAGTCGCGGTTACGGGGGCATCACCCCCCGTCGCCCTCTGGATGTGACGTTCAATACCTCTCCTCGCCTCGCAGGCGATGAACCGGTCATGATGGCCCGCAAGACCGGTTGCCCCGTCTCGGTCTTCCCCCGCCGCGTGGATGCAGCCTATTCCCTGATCAATCGCTATAACGTCGATGTGATCATTGCCGATGACGGCCTGCAGCACCATGAACTTGGACGCGACATCGAGATTGCTGTTGTCGATGGAAGCCGGGGCTTCGGCAACGGACACCTCCTCCCAGCTGGCCCCTTGCGCGAACCTGTCGAGCGGTTGGCGTCGGTTGATTTCATCATCAGCAATGGCAAGGGCGAGACCGATGGCCTGGTCATGCAGCTCCAGCCTGGACGCATCACCAATCTGCGCCAGCGCTGCATGAAACGCTCCGTCGAAGCCTTCGACGGTGAAACGGTCCATGCCGTTGCCGGCATCGGTAACCCGGATCGTTTTTTCCAGTCGCTGAAGCGTCAGGGGCTCAAGATCGAACCGCATGCGTTCCCGGACCATCACGCCTATACCCGCCGGGATTTCGACTTCGCAAAGGATGATCCCATCATCATGACCGAGAAGGATGCGATCAAATGCCAGGCGTTTGCCAGTGAAAATCTCTGGTATCAGCCGGTTGAAGCCGTTCTGCCGGCCGAATTCCCTTCCCTGCTGATGA
>CAYFOC010000255.1:0-2468 GCA_964344615.1 uncultured Methylococcus sp. | reverse complement strand
TGGATACGTTGAGGCCTTGTCGCTTCAGAATTTCCTTAAAATGTTCCGTACAGAAGGCCGCCACACTGTCCCGGGTCGTGACCGGTTGGATGGCTGGAAGATGCTCGATGTTCTTCCCGATGGCGTGCTTATCTGTCCGGGTATCTGTAAAAGGACGCACCGTCAGCGTGACGTTCGCGAAATCATTCAAGGGAATCACGCCGACATTCTGGGAACTCGTCGGTTTCCAGACCAGAGGAATTCCTTCATGGGGTTTGTTACTGGCGCAGCCAAGAACGCCAGCCAAAAGGAGTGTGATCGTCGCAACTCTGAGCATGCTCGCCCCCAATTCCATGATTAATCGAGGCCTCATGGTACACCTGCAATCCGCACGGCGATATGCGCATCAGCCACGATAACCATGTGAGACCCGGGCGGCATCCCACACCCTAATCTCGATGGTGGTGGTGATGTCGGTGTCCATGATGCCCTCCATGTCTCTCATAGGCTTCCCACTCCGGATCGTATCGACCATAGCCACCAAACACGGGTACTGATGGCATGGCAATGACCGGCGGCGTCACCATCACCTGGGGTAAAACAATCATGGGTGGGGAAATCGCGATCGATGGCGGCATAGGAGGATATCCCCAACCAGGATCCGCAACCGCTGGGCTAGCCATGCCCCAGACGCCGATCACGAAAAGAGAACGCTTCATGTGAGCCTCATTGATTTTGACTAATGATCTTCAAGATCAGGGTGGCCTGCTTCAGGCTGAAGATAAGCATCTCAACCTGAAGCCGATGCAGTCCCCGATCGCGAAAGGGACTCCCCCCAGACATTCTTTTTCAATGCCCGAAAATAGCTTATTCCCCACAGCATGAGAGAAAACCCGGTCAAAGCATGAGGATTAAATTAATTCCTGTCGAAGCCTCGTTAAAAAAAAGGCGGGTTCATGATAATCATGAACCCGCCGCAAGCACTTCACTTGGGTGCTAGAGCTTCCGGAGTCACTCGGAATAGAGTCTTAACGGTTGTAGATGTACATCGTTACTTCAAAGCCAAAACGCATATCGTTATAGGTTGGTTTTTCCCACTTTTTCATTGGTGCTCTCCTGGAGTTGGACTTAATGGAAGGTAAAGGCCGGGGTGGTGGTCGTGAACTGGTTACCGGGGTAGGTTTTCCAATCCAGGAGCTGAGGCGTCTTGCTGGTCTGCAGGCTCTTCACGCTATTGAGATAGGCTTGGAGATTGGGGAGATCGTTCGCACAGAGGACACTGGCAAATGACGGCATGCCATCCTCACCCTGTGTTACAGCCTCCTGAACATCACCACCATCGCCTTGGACACCCGGAGCCATGGTTCCGCCCTGTGCGTAATCGCCATGGCAGGAATAGCAGTTGAGTCGGAGATAGGCACGACGCCCCTGGACAGCTGCCGTTTCATTGGCCTTAGCCACCACTGCGGGATCCGGACAGTTAAGCCCCGTTGTCGTCCCTCCTGTAGAGCCACCACCACTGGTACCACCGCCACCGCTGGTGCCACTCGAGAGCACTGAAATATTGACGGATGCCGTGGCGCTAGCGCTACCTGAGGTACCGGTAATCGTATAAGCCGTACTCGACTGAACAACAGTTGGGGTTCCGCTGATACTCCCGTTGCCCGTATCCAGGATCAAGCCTGTGGGAAGTGGCGGCGCCACGCTGTAGATCACCGCCCCAGGAAAGCCCGTGGTGGTCAAGGCCTGAGTCGGCGGGATTGCCTTCCCCTGGGTTGCGAGAATGCTCAAGCTGCTTGGGCTTAATGTCGCCTTGACCGCCGCTGCAGCGATGGTGAGACGAATTGTGGCCTTGGCTATCGTCGTCGACTGCGTGGCCGTCACGGTGAACGTTGTAGTCGGTAAAGTCGCATTTGTCTTACCGCTCACCGAACCCGTTGCTGGATTGATAAGAAGTCCCGAAGGAAGCGTCGGTGCAATGGTATAAGTCGGTGCACTTTTGAAACCAGAATATCTGTAACTCGCTGTAGGAGTCAGGGCAGTTCCTGGCGTGCCCGTGACCGTTTGAGTCGAAGGACTGATTGATGGAGTGGTCGTCCGACTATCCTCGGCATGACCGGTCTGCACCTTCAGGAGAGCCAGTGCAGCGAGGCTGCAAAGGATCAGGTTACGCGTGTGATTCATGATTGAATTCCTCAAAATATCGTTAATCAGCGTTCTTCCGCGGGCGTCTTGCCCTTGAGTGGAAGCGACTCTGTAGGGATGTTGTATTCCTTCAGGATTTGCTGGATCTTTTTGTGTTGTCGCTGGATGCTGTCATTGAGCTTGGCCTTGAGGGCTTCATCATCCTTCCGGACGGCCATGACGATATCCCACGCCATGACTTGTCCTGGAAGCGCCTTGTCGACCGGAGCGGGCTCAAGCAAAAGGGTTCGACCGTATGGTTTGGCGAAGTAGCCGGCAAAGGGCCCCCAGACGATGGCGGCATC
>CAYFOC010000254.1:0-2474 GCA_964344615.1 uncultured Methylococcus sp. | reverse complement strand
GCTGGACCCCCCATTCAGGCAGCACGGTCCTTTTTAGACGGTGGATTCGCGCTGCTCGGTTCAACCCGTAACAGTGGTCTTTCAAGCTAGAATCATTCGAATCCCATCGCTCATTAAACTACTCATGTCTAAGCCATTCTCCACATTTGTCTCCACTCACAGTCTCCAAAACCTTCGGGGCAATTTGTTGGTGTGCTTGTGTGTGTTTCTGACGGCCTGTGGCTCTGCATCGGATATCCAGGAGTACGCTGGCCAACAACAAGGAACCACCTACCACATCAAAGTCGTGACAGACCCCCGGCAGATCCCGGTTGAAAAAGTTCGACAGACCATTGACGCCGTCTTTGCGGACGTCGATCGCGCCATCTCGAATTATCGGGAAGATTCGGAAATCAGTCGTTTCAATCAGCAGAAGACGACCCAATGGTTTTCTGCAACTTATCCCGTGGTGTACCTGACGTCACTCGCACGGGAAGTCTCAGAAAAAACAGATGGGTGTTTTGATCTGACCATCAAGCCCCTGTTTGACCTTTGGGGGTTCTCGAAAATGGGACCCCAGAAAATTCCGCCCGAATCTCAGATACGAAGCGTCATGAAGCACGTCGGGATTCAGCGCATTGAGGTGGATCTTCAGCACTTGAGGCTTCGAAAGCGGGATCCTGAAGTCAAACTCGACCTCTCTTCGATTGGTCAGGGCTACACCGTGGGAGAGATTGCCGGAGCGCTTGAGTCTTTGGGGATTCAGAACTATCTGGTCGAGATCGGGGGAGAACTGAAGGTCAAGGGACGTAAACCTGATGGCTCTCATTGGATGGTGGCCGTTGAGAAACCCACGCCCTTTTCAAAGGATATTCAGAGTTTGATCGATATACGACAAACGCAAGGAATAGCCATCATGACGGCCGGGACTTATCGTCACTTTTTCGAACAGGAGGGGCAGGTCTATTCCCATATTCTCGACCCACGGTCAGGACGGCCTATTACCCATAACTTGCTTTCTGTCACGATTCTTCATGAAAACCCGACCCTTGCAGATCTGTGGGACACCGCACTTCTTTGTGTCGGTGAGAAAGAAGCCCTCAAAATTGCGGAAGAGGAGGGGCTCAAGGTGCTGCTGATTGCTGATCACAATCATCAACTGCTGGAAAGCATGAGTTCAGGCTTTATCAGGGAAAAGGAAGCTGATAAAGATCAGGGGATTGGTCTTAGCTATCCATCTCAGCCGTAATTTGATCGTGCACCGGTGATCGGCATATGTTTCTCAGTTAGCTTTTCGTGAGGTAAACCACTTTTTTAGGAGGGGTTTAAGGCGAATATTAGGTATATAAAATCTTAATTACTTCGGTTTCTGAAACCTGCTACCCTGAAGAAAGAATTCGGCGGTAAGTTCTGGGTGAATAATAGAGTTGAGGTATGTCGATGGTTAAATTCAAGATGAGTGGTTTTCTGCACCTGAGTGCCTTGGCCCTGGCGGTAACGGCGGGGCATGCTGCAGATGCCCCAACTGGACAGGGTAGTGTGACCAACGGATACCTGAGTCAAACGGATTTTGACAGTGCCGTTGTGCTCTTCAACCAAGTGCAAACGGCCACGACAGGACTGGGCCCGGTTTTCAATGATAAATCCTGCGGGAGTTGCCATCATGCACCGACATCTGGCGGCGCAGGGGCGGCCCGAGGTCATCGTGCCGGTATTTTTGATGGTAATACTTTCTCGGATCCACCCGGTGGATCCTTGATTGATACCCGAGCTTTGGTTCCAAGGATCATACCGGTCGTTCCCCAGAACGCCAACGTACAGACTTTTCGTTCCACCCCGAGCACGTTGGGGGATGGCTATGTGGAAGCAGTTCCCGACAGTACGCTCATCGCTATAGCGAACGCACAGCCGGCAAAATCTGGAAATAAAATTCACGGCATTGTGATTAATGTGCCGGTTCTAGAGGCCATCAACACGACTGCGGTAGGCCGATTCGGCTGGAAAAATCAGCATGCGAGTCTTGTTTCTTTCAGCGCAGATGCCTTCAGAAACGAAGAGGGCATTACGACGCCCCTGTTTACGACGGAGCTCACATCGAACGGCAATCCGATTGACGCCTACGAACCTGCCGGGTTCTTCAGCAACGTTCCGAATCGGCCCGATAACAGTGATGTGATGACGTTCGCCAATCTCATACGCTCGACACCCGCTCGAGCAAGACCGCCAGGGGCCCCTTCCTTTAATACGCCTGCAAATGCGAGGCTGAATGCGAAGGACACGCAGATTGTCTCCGGACAGACTACGTTCAATGCGATTGGCTGCGGAATTTGCCATGTGCAATCGTTGACGACTGCGCCTGCGGGAACCCGTCTTTTTGGAGGAACCTATACAGTCCCAGCGGCGCTTGGGGGGTTGACGTTCTATCCCTTCAGCGACTATCTGCTGCATGACATCGGTACAGGCGATGGCATCGTGCAGAACGGGGGGCAAGCTAC
>CAYFOC010000253.1:0-2481 GCA_964344615.1 uncultured Methylococcus sp. | reverse complement strand
TCATCAATATCGGGTCGTTGCGGGAGAATCTCCGCAAGGTCAAACAGATAGCCCCCGCCGCCAAGGTCATGGCTGTGATCAAGGCCAACGCCTATGGCCACGGCTTGATTCGCGTTGCAGGAGGACTTTCCGAATCCGATGCATTTGCGGTAGCCAGAACCCAGGAAGCCATCGAACTGAGAAAGGCCGGCTTTACGCAGAGGATCGCGGTCCTTCAAGGATTTTTCGATCAGGATGAGCTGTCCATTTATGGAAAGCTTTCATTGGAGCCAGTGGTCCACTCGGCCTGGCAGGTCGATCTCCTTGAGGCCAGAACGCGAGGTTACCCCCTCACAGTCTGGCTCAAAGTCGATACGGGCATGAGCCGTCTCGGCGTGCACCCTGCTGAAGTAGAAAAACTCTACAAGCGTCTTCGCAAATGCAAGACCGTGAAGGGCCCCGTATCCATGATGTCGCATCTGGCCAATGCCGATAGTCTGGATGATCCCTTTACGCATCGACAGATTCATCAGTTCAAGGACCTTGCCGAACTCCATGAGGGAGAACGTGGCCTTGCCAATTCGGCGGGGATTCTCGGATGGTCCGAGGCTCATGCCGAATGGATTAGGCCAGGCATTATCCTCTATGGCATCTCTCCCTTCCCCGGAAAAACGGGGCCACAGGAAGGGCTGAAACCCGTCATGACGCTAAGGTCCAGAATCATCAGCATCAAGGAGATCGAGCCTGGAACGCGTGTCGGTTATGGCGGTGACTGGGTGGCAGGAAGAACGACCCGCCTGGGTGTTGTCGCCATCGGATATGGCGATGGATATCCCAGAATGGCTCGCTCAGGAACTCCTGTCCTGGTTCACGGGGAAAGGGTGCCATTGGCGGGTCGGGTATCGATGGACATGATCATGATTGATCTGACCGATGCCCCGAAAGCCGAAATTGGAGATCTCGTGACGCTTTGGGGCGAGGGTCTTCCGGTCGAACTGATCGCAGAATACGCAAATACGATTCCTTACGATCTCGTGTGCGGAATCACCCGCCGTGTACAAGTCATCGAGACCTGAAGATCAGGGCCTCGTAGCCTCTTCCAGCCAGGCGATCCACTCAAGAGCATGCGCCTTGTCTGAGCCGCACATTTCTTCATTGGGCTTGAGACCACCACAACAGGCCGGACGTTCTGGTTGCCCAAATATCAGGCATCGATCATCGTCAGAAAGCTGAATGCATCTCACACCCGCGGCTTTTCCATTCGGCATACCCGGAATCGGCGTCGAAATGGATAACGCAATGCAGCAGGCACCACACCCAGAGCGGCACTCCACGGCTAACTCCTTGCGGGTGAGAACAGTGCGATTTCACTCAGTGCCATTCTTTGCACGAGAGACTGTATCTCTTCGGAAGAATAAGCATCAGGCTGAAAACGACCCCAGACCGGTGCCGGCCAAGATGCATCATCACGGTATCGTGCAATCACATGAAAATGCAGCTGTGGAACCAGATTGCCTATCGCGCCCAGATTAATCTTGTCAGCGGATAGATGCCGCCGCATTTGCTGTGCGATCAGGGAAGATTCATGAATGAGTTGTGCCTGATCGGCTTCAGAGAGTTCCAGCACTTCCGTGAGTCCCGATTGCATAGGAACCAGAACAATCCAGGGATAGCGACGCTCGTTCATCAAAAGAACACGACTCAGTGGAAGGGTTCCCAGAAAGATCGTGTCGGCCTCAAGGCGTGGATGTAATTCGAACATCGGAGACATCTATAGAAGCTCCTTTCGGGTGAGGAACATGGCATCACCATAACTAAAAAAGCGGTACTTCTCCCTTACGGCGTGTTGATACGCCGCCATGACTTCGGGATAGCCTCCAAAAGCCGAGACAAGGGCTATCAGCGTCGATTCAGGCAAATGAAAATTGGTGAGCAATGCATCGACTACGTTAAAGGTGAAGCCGGGCTGAATGAAGATGTCTGTTTCGCCGTCATAAGGTTGCAGTTGCCCCGAACGCGCGGCAGATTCCAAGGCTCTGACCGCCGTCGTTCCCACCGCCACAATGCGGCCGCCCTGCGCGCGGGTTTCAAGAATGCGCTGCACCGCTCCCTCAGTGACATGACAACGCTCCGAATGCATGTGGTGATCATCGAGGTTCTCAGTACGAACGGGGAGAAACGTTCCGCTCCCGACATGAAGCGTCACAGTGACACGTCCAATTCCATTCGCTTCCAACTGATCCAAGAGGCCATCATCAAAGTGCAGCCCTGCCGTAGGGGCGGCGACAGCGCCCGGATTGACTGAAAATACGGTCTGATAGCGTTCGAGATCGGATGAGCTATCGGCTCTTGAGATATAGGGAGGCAAAGGCATGTGGCCTATAGCCTCCAGGACTTCCATGACCGTTGCGCGCGGATCGAATCGAAGAACAAACAAGGCATCCCGACGCTCGATGACGCAGCATTCGTGTCCCCCATCAAGAAAGAGCCTTGCTCCCGCCT
>CAYFOC010000252.1:0-2511 GCA_964344615.1 uncultured Methylococcus sp. | reverse complement strand
TCGTAGACGAGAGTTTTGTATCTGGGGATTACGGCCTTACGACCGAGGATGATGGAACGAACCGCGCCGTAGAGTGGGCGATACGCCAAGTTAACGGGTATCAGGTTCTTTACTACCGAATCCGTCTGGCCCGCGATCCTGGGAATGTTCCCGCTCAGCCCTTGATGCCGTTGGCCGCGCCGGAGGTAAAACTGCCCGTTTTTCCGGAGGCTTTGGAGTCTGCCGCCAAAGGGGTGATGAGTGAGGCCAAGAAAAAATCCGCGGATGAGAAAACATTCGTCAGGGAGGTGCTGGTTCGGCTGAATTCCCATACCGCTGATCCTAATGTGATGCTACTGCGTCAAGGGATCGGAGATGAGGACGAGTGGATACAATTCATCTGTGACCTTCTAGCATCCGGTCATTTTGCTGCAAGACCCGCCTACATCCTCACGCTGCGTGATGGCATCAATCATGGCACGCTAAAGCCATGGTTGCAGGTGCATGATGGGCGACAATGGGTCTGGATTGATCCGCGCTCCGGAGAACTTGGCTTGCCGGATGATGCGATTCCATGGCATGTGGGTTCGAATGCAGTTCTTGACGTTGTTGGGGGGAAGAACGCCAAGGCAGAATTTTCTGTGTCACAACGCGCTCAGGATAGGACGCTAGTGGCGGAACAGCGCGCACGACAAATGGGCTCGCGGTTGATGGAATATTCGCTCTTCAGCCTGCCCGTCAGCGTGCAAAACGTTTATCGTGTTCTCTTGATGGTGCCGGTTGGGGCCTTTCTGATTGTCATACTAAGGAATGTCATCGGAATCAAAACCTTTGGCACATTCATGCCTATTTTGATCGCCCTCGCATTTCGTGAAACGGAGCTGTTCTGGGGGATGGTTCTATTCTCGCTCCTAATCTTTCTGGGGCTGCTGATTCGGTTTTATCTGGAATACCTCAAACTATTGATGGTTCCAAGGCTTGCCGCCGTTTTGATCATCGTGATCATCCTGATGGCGTTCATTAGTGTTTTCAGTCACAAGTTGGGCTTTGATCGGGGATTGTCTGTGGCGCTGTTCCCGATGGTCATTCTGGCCATGACCATTGAGCGAATGTCTCTGGTCTGGGAGGAGTTGGGGGCCTCTGAGGCCTTGATTCAAGGCTTCGGAAGTCTGGCGGTGGCCGCTTTAAGTTATCTCTGCATGAGCAGTCGATACCTTGAGCACATGATTTTTGTCTTTCCAGAGCTACTGTTGCTTGTCCTTGCGGCAACGCTATTGCTTGGTCGGTATACCGGCTATCGCCTGACAGAACTATGGCGATTTCGGGCGGCATTGAGGCGATAAATATGAGGGGGAAACCCGCGTGGCTTCCGTGGCGGAGATTGAGACAGCTCGGGGTCATGGGTCTTAACGAGCGCAATGCGGATTTTATTCTCCCCTATAACCCCCGATCCAATTATCCCTTGGTCGACAACAAGCTCCTGACCAAAGAGCTAGCCATTAAGGCGGGAATCCCCGTTCCCCCGTTGTATGGTGTCATTGAGATCGTGCACCAGATCGAAGGGTTAACAGAGCTCTTGGGGCCCTACGAGGATTTCGTGGTAAAGCCTGCGCATGGGGCAGGCGGCGAGGGGATTCTGGTGGTGACGGGGCGTCAAGGTGATCGCTACCGGCAGTCGAATGGGGAACTCATGACCGATGAGGATCTGGGTCATCATATCTCCAATATTCTCGGCGGGATGTACAGTCTTGCAGGGCGACCAGATCAGGCGTTAATCGAATACCGGGTAAAGTTTGATCCTATCTTTGAGAACATCAGTTTCCAGGGCGTGCCGGATGTGCGCACCCTGGTCTTCCGTGGAATTCCAGTATTGGCGATGATTCGTCTGCCCACGCGAGGATCACATGGCAAAGCAAATCTCCATCAAGGCGCCATTGGTGTCGGAATAGATCTGGCGACGGGTCGAACGATTTCGGGAGTGTGGCATGAGAGTCCCGTTGAAGAGCACCCTGACACGGGAGGCAAACTCTCTGGCCGGGTCATTCCATATTGGGACGAAATGCTGGCACTGACTGCGAGATGTCATGATTTTGCAGGGTTGGGCTTCATTGGCGTGGATATCGTGCTCGATGAGGTGCAGGGGCCAATGATGTTGGAAGTGAACGCCAGACCCGGACTTAGTATTCAATTGGCAAATCAGATTGGTTTGCTGCCAAGACTTCGGCACGTCGAATCGCTAAAAACGATTCCTGATGAAATCGCCGAACGCATCCAAGCCGCCAAAACGCTCGCGCGGTACACCTCCTAGACACATTCTGATCGCGGGCGCCACCCGGCCTGCGACAAATTGTCGCAATTTTTATTGACATGGATCAATTGAGTGATAGACTTCGCTCCACTCCCGGGATGGGAGTGTCCAGAAGGCCAACCGCCTGATGGGTGATTCGCAAGGAGCAATAAAAGGCGCAATAGCGTCAAACTATTATTTAAGAGGTAATTACTATGGCAGCTACAACTGCAGGTGTTGGCGCG
>CAYFOC010000251.1:0-2512 GCA_964344615.1 uncultured Methylococcus sp. | reverse complement strand
TATAGATGGCCTTTCGTGTCAGCATCAGACCGACCACCGAAATCAGGATGCAAAGGAACACAATCCCTGTTCCCAGTTGCCAGGAGGGTATGTCGTAAATCCAGTAAAAGTTCATGAGGATGAGTAAGGCTAGCCGGAGGAAAGGGTGGCGGTCAGGGATTAAAAGTAACAATACCTGTAATTCGTGGGGATTGCTCGGTTATTGGCTGGCGCCCTAAGCTCTTTTTTGAGACTTCAACGCCAAAATGGCCACGGAGTGCCTTCGATCCCTCACCGTCTAGCCTTGAAGAAATTGACCAGAAGCTCGCTGCAGAGTTCGTTCTGCAGGCCTCCTTGAACCTCGATGCGATGGTTAAGGAAATCCGCATCCTGCAGTTGAAGCGCACTGCCAGCCGCACCGCGCTTGGGATCAGGGGCCCCATAGATGATGCGCTCTATCCGGGCATGACTGATGGCTCCCATGCACATGACACAAGGTTCCAGCGTAACGTATAGCGTTGCACCGACCAGGCGATAGTTCTCCGCGGCCTGACCTGCAGCCCTGAGTGCCTCGATCTCCGCGTGCGCCGTGGGGTCATGTGCAAGGATGGGACGGTTCGCGCCCGCGCCCAGAATTTCACCCGCCCTCACGATGACGCATCCGACGGGAACTTCGCCGATGGCCTCGGCGTCCCGCGCAAGCTCAATGGCTCTTCTCATGAAGACATGGTCTTCAGGGGTAAAGGGGTATTCGCTCAAGAGTTGGGATGGTGAAGACATGCGGCTCTGGGCGTCATGATCCAGGGATCAGTCCGTTGATGTTCTTAACGGAGCAAGACCCCCGGCGGGGGAGCTCCCATGAATAGGCAGGGAGCATGTTAATCAGTGTGGGATGGAGGGTGCAAGTCGGGGTATCCGGACAGGTCCATCCTATCCGGATAAAGAAACCTCGAATTTAGGCGAAGCAAGGAATGCCAAAAAATTCGACGTCCACTTCCCTTCGATCAAGACGATCCTGGATCTTACGAATGAGGAGATCTGAATACTTGTCGATCATTTCTTTGGGTTCGTCAGGGGGCGTGGCATCTATTCCAAAGGGGGATGGATGCCACCACAGTCGTCTGGTTTCATCGAGGTTATAGCGGCTGATCACTTGGGTCGGAACAGGGATAATCTCAGACAGCAAAATGTCTGGCGCTGAAACATTGAACTGCTGACGTACATGGTGCGTCGCCGCGTCAATCAGATAATCCCCTGCGACGCAGATGACATGTCCATCCCACCGGTCCGGCGACGTATCGCCGACAAATCCAATCACGTAGTTATGCGTGGGTGTCGCACACCAAAGTTGGCACGGCACAAGGTCTGTTTGAATGCCGAAGGACGACAGGGTTCTTGAGCTAATGCGTGAGGTGAGTGAACAATGGGTTTTATAGTGCGTTGGAACGCAGCTGTAGAACGCATCGACCAAAGTCTCGACGATCCATTTCTGGTTCGCGTTTAGTTTGTACTTTTCCATCAGGGTGTCCGTGAATCTTTTTTATAGCGGAGCGTCTGATTATGTGAAGCCCTTCTCGGTCAAACGATTCGACAAGAACTTTGCGCCCTTGGAGTAAAGATATATCTCAGATATGCCGTTAAGGCAATAATGAATAGCTTTCGGGTATATCAGGAGCGGAGAGGGTTTACGGACGGATCAATAGATCGAAATGGTAGCTGTGCCCGCCAAACTTTTCGGGGGCGGTGTAGCTGTATTTGCCCCCGCTTTTCCACAGAACGGCGGTTCTGAAGTTGGGTCCAGCGTGCACAAAGGTATGGAATTCACCATTTTCGCCGCTGTGATCTACGTTGGACGGTAGACGTTCAAGATAGGTTCGGTCAAACGGACAGCCGACAAAGGACGGGTCAAGAAAGCGGCCATCGACGCACACCACCTGTGCTTCGAATCCAAGGGCGAGAAACTCCTCCACCAGCGCCGTCCGGCCTTCGAGCCACAGGGGGAGTTCAGCCTTGAGTCCTGCCTGGGCGCATACTTTCTCTTCCCAATCGCGGTGAGCTTGGAGGTCGATGTCCCCAAAGACCATATGCGATACGCCTCGTCCCGAAAGGTCTTTTAGCGCCTGAACGAATTCGGTCTCATAAGTCTCCCAGGATGCCTGAATGAATAGCACTTCAAGGCCCAAGCTTTCTGCCTGGCTTTCGATGAGTTCGCGGGAGACCCCGTGAGAGCGGGTCTTTAGCCCAGTCTCATCGAGTGCGGTCAGTAGCCCTCTGACGGAAAGCGATTGTTGGGTTCGCCAGAGCGCCAGACAAGAATCCTTGCCGCCGCTCCAGGACACATACGCGGACAAGCGCCCTTATTCCCACTCGATCGTGGCTGGTGGCTTCCCTGAGATGTCGTACGTAACCCTTGAGATACCCGCTACCTCGTTGATGATGCGCCTTGAGATCAGGTCCAGGAATTCATAGGGAAGATGCGCCCAGCGCGCCGTCATGAAGTCGATGGTTTCAACCGCTCGAATGGCAATGACGT
>CAYFOC010000250.1:0-2516 GCA_964344615.1 uncultured Methylococcus sp. | reverse complement strand
TTCAACGAACTGACCTGGAATCTGGTTCTTCCGAATGTGGAAGGAATTGATCCCGAAGAACGCCCTGAAAGTGCCTTTGACTGGCTCACGCTGGCCGTTGTTGATGTCAATCTTGAGACCGACGAGATCTATGACGAACTCACCCGCCTGATCGTGCTCGACGTCGAAGAAGACTGATACAAGGGACTTACCGTTCGGTCAGGTCCACGTAGAAATTCAAGGTCATGAAGCTGACATCAAGATCGGAGACAAAGTCCCGGTTGATGTAGTTGTTGAGATACCCCACTTCCGCTCGCGTGATCTCATTGAAGCGGTAGCCTACGCCCAGAAAGAGCCGATTCTGATCAAAGCCCGTCACAGGCCCCCATGAGACCGTATTGAGGTTGAAAAAGACTTCCTCAATCCCGATCAGGTACCAGTCATCATTAAGCGGATACGTCCATTGCCCCAACTGTCGGGCACGCATGGCAAGCCCTGCCCCATTGTTCACGGTCCGCTCCTCCAGCCGGGAGGTCAGCTTGTAGCCTCCTGTCTCGGTAAAAAACTCGCGGTTGTATTGCTGCCATACGCGGCTTTCATTGGTCGGCTGGGATGCAAGGGGCTCAAGCACATGCTGAAACCCATAGCCTACATAGACGACTTGGGTTTCATCGATCTGATAGCCGAGCGAGGTATAGGATCCTGCGGCTGAAAACGTCATGAACTGTTCAGAGGAAGGATAGAGACTTCCGATCTGGTTTCCGGCCAGAAGCAAGTCGGTCTCATACAGCCAGCGAGATCCCTTGCCGAAGTTCCCATAGAGACTGAGATCACCCAGAAGGCCAAAGATCTGCTCGATCCCATTGCCTGCAATCTGGTCGCCCGATGCAGATGTTCCAAGGAGCGCGCACAGTAGGCCCGCACCGACGCCCCAGCGCTTGGACCTCTTCTGAACCGGCTTCAATTTTCCCATTCTCCTCGCGCCCTGAATTCACAGTTGCAAGCATCCTGATCGAAAGAGAATTAGAACCGGTTTCGCCTCGTTATTGAAGTCTTCTGAATACGGATCATCCGATCAGTGCCTTTCGTGGCGGATGACTTGGAAGGAGCGCGCCAGGTCAGACAGCCGTCAGCTTTTTGAGCGCTTCGGCATTCTTGATCTTGATGAATTTGCCGCTGATGTCGATCAAGCCGTTTGCTTCAAAGCGGGAAAGAATCCGGCAGACGGTCTCAAGGGTCACGCCCAGATGATCGCCGATTTCCTGCCGCGTGAGATGAAGATGAAATTCTTCAGCGGAGAACCCGCGGGCACTATAGCGAGAAGACAGATCCAGAAGGAAGGTGGCAACCCGTTCCTCGGCCGGTCGCTTGCTGGTCGCCAGCCGCTCAATGGACCGTTCGATCTGTTCGCCGGTCTTCTGCATCAAGGTTCGATGCAACAGCGGGAGTGTTTTCCCGAGCGTTTCAAATTCGTTCGCCGAAATTTCGCAGGTGCTTGAGGTCTCAAGGGCAACCAAGGAACACCGATAGGTTCCCGTAAAAAGGCCATCAAAACCTGCCAATTCACCCGGCAAAAGGAGAGCAATGATGGCCTCCCGACCGCGATTATCCGAATGCACCAATTTCATGGAGCCGGCCTTGATGGCGTGGATGCCGATGAAACGGGTTCCGGTCCGGTAAAGGGATTCACCCTTTTGATAAGTGCGCGCACGCCGGGCAATGCGTGTGAGGCAAAAACCGGTGGCGGTGCCTTTTGGGCGGCAGACTTCCGTAAAGCGGCAGTCAGAACAACTTTCTCCTTCCATGGAAGGCGTATTCGTGGAATCTGGGACCATGTTCTTGTGCGTTCTCGTATAGTGTCGAAAACAATAAGCGTGGTAGGTTGGAGCGTCAACCAACATTGTCAGACACAAGGCTAAAATCCTTTCATTTAATTCGCGTTAAGAGAAACTCTCCCATGTTTCAGGAATTCAAAAAATTCATCTTCAAAGGCAATGTCGTCGACCTTTCAACCGGCGTCATCATCGGCGCCGCCTTCACGTCCGTTGTCACCGCCTTTACCAAGGGAATCGTCGAACCCCTCCTTGCCCTGGCAGGGGGAGGCCCCTCGCCCAAGCTCACCATTCCCCTGATGAACCGGATGGTGGATGTCGCCGAAAAGCTACCCAATGGCGAAATTCGGACGCATACCATCAACAAGCTGATTGAGCTTGATATCGGCAGCATCCTGGGAGCCGGCTTCAGCTTCATCATCACCGCAGGCGTCGTGTTCTTCATCATCGTAAAGCCGATGAACAAGCTGGTTGATCTGTCGCTGAAAAAGGAAGCCGCGAAACCGGCAGAGGCGCCTCCTCCGCCGGAAGACGTTCTCCTGCTTCGTGAGATTCGGGATCTCCTGAAGGAACGTTCCGATCAGACCTAAAGCCCGATCGTTCATAAGAAGACCGGGGCGATTCGGTAGCCGCCGCGAGAATCGCCCCTCATTACTTATCCTTTCCCACCCTGAATCATGATTCCTGACCTTAATCCCCTGTGGG
>CAYFOC010000249.1:0-2518 GCA_964344615.1 uncultured Methylococcus sp. | reverse complement strand
GGAGTGGACTGTTAAGGTCACATCGCAGGATATGCCCCATATCCTCGACCGTTTCGGTGCCGAATTCGCTGCTTACTGGGAAAGTCGAGAATTCGAACCATTCACCGCGGAAAATTTTGAAAGATTTCGCGCTGCCATTGGCCGCTACCAACAACCAACCAGTACAGGCCCCCGATTCTTTGCCGACATAACCCCAAGGCCTTTCCAACAGAGGATTTTGGAGGCACTTCAGGCATCCCGCCAAAGAGGACAAACCCGAAATTTAGTCGTAGCCGCTACCGGAACAGGAAAAACAGTAATTGCCGCGCTCGATTATCGCCATGAAGCGCTTCGCCTGTCAGAAAATCCAACCCTGCTCTTTGTCGTGCATCGAAAGGAAATCTTGCAACAGGCGCTAGATTGTTTCCGTAACGTATTACGTGATCAAAATTTCGGGGAACTGCTTGTCGATGGATTAGTACCCGAAGGATGGCGTCATGTCTTCGCTTCAGTGCAAAGCCTCAATAGGCTAGAACCATGGCTCCGTCTTGGTAACCAGCACTTCTCACATGTCATTGTCGATGAGGCCCACCATGGGGTCGCTAACAGCTACAGACCCTTGTTTGACCACCTTCAACCAAAGCTCTTGTTGGGACTGACCGCCACCCCTGAGCGGATGGATGGCTCCTCTATCCTGCCCGATTTTGATGGCGAAATCTCTGCTGAAATTCGTCTCCCAGAGGCCCTTGCTGACAAATTACTTTGTCCTTTTCATTATTTCGGTGTTACCGACAATATTGATCTCTCGGGCGAGCATTTTTGGCGCAACGGTCGTTATTCAAGTGATGCTCTTGAACAGGTCTTAACCGGGGACGACATTCGTGCACAACAACGTGTCGACCTCATATTAAAGGCCTTGCAACGTTATCAGCCAGAATTGGAAAGCGTTCGTGGTGTAGGTTTCTGTGCTGGAGTAAAACACGCGCAATACATGGTCGAGCATTTCAAAAAGGCCGGCATCTCTGCCGCTGTTTTGTTGGGGAATACGTCGCGTGAAGATCGAGAGCAAAATCTTCGTCTTTTCCGTTCGGGGGAAGTCAGCTTTCTCTTCACCGTAGATGTACTAAGCGAAGGCGTCGATATCCCTGAAATCAACCTTGTACTTTTCCTGCGCCCCACAGAAAGTCTGACAGTGTTTTTGCAACAACTCGGCCGAGGCCTTCGGCACGCTCCTGGCAAAGATTGCCTCACGGTACTTGATTTTGTCGGTCAAACACATCGCCGCTACCGTCTGGACAACCGTTTTTCGGCATTATTGATGAGTCAGCGGCAGCGTATTGATCGAGAGATTGAAAATGACTTTCCCAATCTGCCACCTGGCTGCAATATCCAACTTGAAAGAGTGGCGCGAGAACGGATTGTGGCCAAAATTAAATCGGTGCTCTCCGATCTTAACCACTTTATTCCCGAAACCATTCGAACTTGGGATCGCGAGAGTGATCTCCCTCTCACATTCGGCAACTTCATCATTGCTACTGGTCTCTCACCCGTTGATATTCTTCGTCGCCATAGCTGGAGCGAATGGAAGGCGATGGCCAGCGGACAATCACATCACGCCGATCCCGATATAGACACGCTTCGTAAGGCACTGCCTCGCATCGCTCTTAGAACTGATCCAGAGCTCTTGGGTCATCTTGCTTCAAATAGTCTTCATGAAGTTGATGAGCTTGCTGCAACTGCACTTCACTACATGATTTGGGGTAAACCAGGCCCCGGCTTGGGTATTAACCAAATTTCGGAGTCTATATCGCGTTGGCGGATGAACCCATCCATCCTTGCTGATGCAGCTGAAATTGCTGCTTGGAAATTGCAACACCGCACCACACCCATTCATGAAATCGCATTGCCTTTCCCCTGTTTTCTAAAGCTTCATGCTGAATACGGATCCACAGAAATTAAGGCGGCCCTCAGATTAGCTACATTGTCGGCTTCGGGTCCGACTGGCCAAGGTGTAATTCACGCACAAGAACAAAAGTGCTACATCCACCTGGTCACATTTCGTAAGGATCATAGTATTTTCTCCCCTACCACCCGGTACCGTGACTATCCCATCAGCGCCAATTTTCTTCACTGGGAAAGCCAATCAACAACCGCGCGTTCTTCGGTAACTGGGCAGAACTATATCAATTTCAAGGATCGCGGCTATAGCATCCTCTTCTTCGGTCGAGTTGAGCGAAAGATTGATGATGAGACGGCACCATTTATCTACCTTGGCCCAGCAAAGGCATTGGTGAGTGCAGAATCAGATAGGCCTATTCGTATGGTGTGGGAGCTTGAGCATCCAATGCCAGCGATCCTATTAGAGGAAGCGATGCCGGTTAGCTAAAATCAAATGATATTAAGACCCGATTGGTGAGCACTGGTCGAAGCTTGAGTGATACGGGGCCATGAAATACGGTCACAGCGTCTTCCGTGTTGTATTATTGGCGTCCCCAAGGGGGTTCGAACCCCTGTTGCCGCCGTGAGAGGGCGGAGTCCT
>CAYFOC010000248.1:0-2519 GCA_964344615.1 uncultured Methylococcus sp. | reverse complement strand
TTCATTTCATCTGGCTGGTTAAAAAGGACATACTCATACCCGTGATTTTTATGACCCTTTTCTGTGTGTCCTTGACACTGAGGGGGTTGAACAAGTTGAGAAACCCAACTGCCCTTAAGCTTTAACTCAGACCATTACGCAAGTCCCCGGCGCATCAGGAGAGCAGAACCGATGAGATTCAAGTCAGATCTGACAGAAAATGACGTGACGCCTCACGAGTTATTTGAAAGTCGTCGAATGTTCATGAGGCAGTCTCTGGGCCTTGCCGCATTGGGCGGGCTTGGATTGACGATGGAAGCTCTCCGGGCTGAAACCCTCTCGGCAACGCCGAATGGGTCATACAAGATCGATGATTCAACAACACCTTTCGAAAAGATCACGACCTACAACAACTTTTACGAATTCAGCACGGACAAGGAAGAAGTTCACCTTCGCTCCGACAGCCTGATTACCAGACCTTGGACGATTCGTATTGAAGGTGCTGTTAAATCGGTTAAGACGCTAGATATCGATCAGATTCTCAAACTGGCTCCATTGGAAGAGAGAATCTATCGCTTTCGTTGCGTTGAAACCTGGTCGATGGTGGTCCCTTGGGTAGGTTTCCCCTTAAGCGCACTCCTCAAGGCGGTGGAACCCACCAGCAACGCAAAGTTTGTGGTGTTCGAGACCCTTAATGACCCCAATCAAATGCCGGGCGTCAAACGTGCCGTCCTGGATTGGCCCTATCAGGAAGGGCTGAGAATGGATGAAGCCATGCATCCACTCACGCTACTGACCGTTGGACTCTATGGGCAGATGCTTCCCAATCAGAACGGTGCACCCGTCCGGATCATTGTTCCCTGGAAATATGGCTTCAAAAGCGCAAAGTCCATCGTTTCCATTCGGTTGACGGACACCATGCCTGTGACCAGTTGGATGAAGGCAGGCCCCGGCGAGTATGGTTTTTATGCGAACGTGAACCCGGAAGTGGATCATCCTCGCTGGAGCCAGGCTCGAGAGCGCAGGCTCGGGGAGTTCTTGAAACGACCGACACTCCCCTTCAACGGCTATGGTGATCAGGTGGCCAGTCTTTACAGCGGAATGGATCTTGTTCGTAATTTTTGATTCATGGGCATCAAGAGCAGGCAGGGTTACGAAGCAACGGGAATTATTCCAAATCGTCCAGCCTTATAGTCGTCCATGGCTTGCCGTATCTCTTCTGAAGTGTTCATCACAAAGGGACCGTAGCCCACCACGGATTGACGAATAGGATCACCACTTATGTACAGGAGGCAGGCATCTGCCTCTGTCATGAATTCGAGTTCAGGATGCGCTTCTGAATAAATAATCAGAGGATTTCCCGAGAGTTCACGATTGCCGTCAATGCTGATTTCTCCACGAATCAAGAACAAGGCTGCCGGTCGTTCAGCCGCTTGAACAATACGCACACGGCTCCCGGCTCGGGCCCTGACTTCCCATAAGTCGAGTGCAGTGAACGTATGCGCCGGTCCCTTGATTCCCTGATACTCCCCTGCAATGACGCGCACCTCACCTGCCCCATCAGGGAGTGAAACATGAGGGATACGTGATGCAGAAATGTCTTGATACCTGGGCGCTGTCATTTTTAGGTGGGCGGGAAGGTTCACCCAGAGTTGAATGGCCTCAAAGCGCCCTCCTACTCGGCTAAAGGCGTCGCTGTGCATTTCTTCATGGATGACACCTGCGCCTGCCGTCATCCATTGCACGTCACCGGGACCGATCGATCCACCGCCGCCTGCCGAATCCCGATGTGTGACCTCACCGGAATACATCAAGGTAACGGTCTCAAACCCCCGGTGTGGATGAGGACCTACGCCCCGTGGCGTTTGGGTTGGGGAAAAAGCATAGGGTCCTGCGTAATCAAGCATCAGGAATGGATCCATCTGCTCCGCGAGATCATGGTATCCAAAAACGTTCTGCACCGGAAAACCGTCTCCGACCCAATGACTGTTATGATTCACTTTGATGACTACAATCGATTTCTTTGTCTGCATAGAGGCAATACCTTTTGCTCTGTGGGATGTTGCGCGGGTCTATTCGGCCGGCATTCAAGAAACACCACGGATCTGTCATAACAGTTTCAGCTGCATACAAGCCTTACCTCTCATCTCAAGCTCATTCCAACAGTACGCCTGATCGGATTGCCAAAACAACAGTCAGGATGGAGATTTTTATGTCCGACCAACCTGAGCAACAAACGTCACATCATGGCACGATGAACCTACGGAAAATCATTCTGATGGGTTTGATTGGGAATGTGGTCGAATGGTACGACTTTGCACTTTACGGCTACTTCGCCGGAATTCTAGGGAAGCTTTTTTTCCCTTCGTCAGATCCTAGCATCTCCCTGATTGCATCGTTTGGGGCCTTTGCCTCGGGATTTCTGATGCGACCTGTTGGTGGTCTTGTATTTGGCCGCATTGGTGATGCCATCGGACGGAATGCGGCGATGTCGCTCTCCGTTCTGGTGATGGCCTTGCCGACCGTCCTGATGGCAGTGC
>CAYFOC010000247.1:0-2521 GCA_964344615.1 uncultured Methylococcus sp. | reverse complement strand
AGAAGAAACAGAAGAAGATGATGGCAGCCGCATAGAATAACACATAAATTGGCTGACCGGGAGACAAAGTCGTAGCAATGTCTTGCAACCATGCCATACCTTCTGCGTTACCGAACCAACCAGCAATGGTTGCAGGGAACAGAATGATGCTGGAAGCGAAAATCGGCGGGATAACGCCCGACATGTTCAACTTGAGCGGCAAGAAGCTCTTGTGAGCCGCATACATCTTGCGACCCTCTTGTCTCTTGGCATAGTTGATAACAATACGACGCTGACCACGCTCGACAAAGACAACCAGTGCGGTAACCGCAACGGCGATCGTGAAGAGTGCGATGATGCTGAAGGCACTCAGTTCGCCCGTTCGAGCCAATTCCAAGGTACCGCCAATCGCCTGAGGCAACCCTGCGACAATACCTGAGAAAATAATGATCGAGATACCATTACCGATACCCCTCTCAGTGATCTGCTCGCCAATCCACATCAGGAATACAGTTCCGCACACCAGGGATACAGCGCAGATGAAGACGAACTGGAATCCAGGATTTAAGACAACCGGGGCTCCACCAGCCGATTGACCCTGCAGGGCCAAACCAATGCCGACAGCTTGAAAACTAGCCAGAAGAACCGTTGCGTAACGGGTCCACTGATTAATTTTCTTTCGACCTGACTCGCCTTCCTTCTTGATCTGCTCAAGCTGGGGGACAACACCGGCCATCAACTGCAGAATGATAGATGCAGAGATATAGGGCATGATGCCCAAAGCAAAGATACTCAGACGCTTAAGTGAACCACCTGAAAACATGTTGACCATGTCCAGGATTCCACCCTTGTCAGCAAACATGCTGGCCAGAGCGCGTGGATCGATGCCGGGAATCGGGATATGCGCGCCTACACGGTAGACGAACAACGCCCCGATTACGAACAGCAGACGCTGCCGCAATTCTCCAAGGCGACCGAATTGATCGGAAAGAGCGGAGCTTGCGGCACCCATCTTAGACTCCTACAGTACCGCCAGCGGCTTCAATCTTTACCTTCGCGCCCTTAGTAACGCGAATGGCAGCTGCAACCTGTACAGCCTGATTGATCTCACCAGAATCGATAATAGCTGCTGATTTGGCGTGTGAAGGGATCAGATTGGCCTGCTTGAGCGCCAACAGATCGATCTTTCCACCGTCGATCTTCAACAGTTCATGCAAACGTACCTGTGAGGTGAACTTCTTCTGCAAAGAGCGAAATCCAACCTTAGGCAGGCGACGCTGCAAAGGCATCTGACCGCCTTCGAAGCCTACCTTATGAAAACCACCTGCACGCGCCTTTTGTCCCTTGTGGCCTTTGCCGCTGGTCTTACCCAGGGTAGAACCAATACCACGACCGAGACGCTTACGTTCCGGACGGCTGCCAGGAACTGGGCTCAAAGTATTAAGTAACATTTTCAGCCCTCAATCTTCAAAAGATAAGAGATCTTGTTGATCATGCCAAGATTTTCAGGCGTAGCATTGACCGTAACAGTCTGATGCAAACGACGAATACCCAATCCCTTAAGGCAAGCCTTATGGGATTCATGGCGCCCAATTGCGCTCTTGACCTGTGTAATGGTTACAGACTTGCTGCTCATGAACGATGACCCTCACGAGTTTCAAGAACTTTACCGCGCTTTGCTGCGATCCTTGCCGGATCACCGATTTCGGTCAAACCCTTGATAGTTGCACGTACAACGTTGATCGGATTGTTGGTACCGATACACTTCGCAAGTACGTTATGAACACCAACCACTTCGAATACAGCTCTCATCGCACCGCCTGCGATGATTCCTGTACCCTGTGAGGCAGGCTGCATATAAACCTTGGCTGCGCCGGTGCTTGAAGCAATAGCGTAATGAAGAGTATCGCCGTTCAGGCTCACCTTTCGCATATTGCGACGCGCCTGCTCCATGGACTTCTGAATCGCAACCGGCACTTCACGTGCCTTACACAATCCATAGCCAACACGACCATTTCCGTCACCAACCACAGTCAAAGCAGTGAAGCCGAATACACGACCACCTTTGACAACCTTGGCTACACGACGTACTGCAACGAGTTTTTCTTGCAGGCCATCATTAGCACCACTCTGCTGAACATTCTGATTTGCCATGACCGCTCCTAGAACTTGAGACCGGCCTCACGGGCCGCATCGGCGACGGCTTGAACCCGTCCGTGATACATGAAACCCGAACGGTCGAATGCAACCGTCGTAACGCCGGCTGCAAGTGCACGTTCTGCAATCAACTTGCCGACGACCTTAGCCGCATCAACGTTACCGGTGTTCTTGAGACCCGCCTTAACAGAAGCCTCAACAGTAGATGAACTTGCCAGAACCTTTGCACCGTCAGCAGTCGTGACCTGTGCGTAGATATGGCGGGGAGTTCTGAATACCGTGAGACGATCAACGCCGAGCTTGCGAATGATGGCTCGTGTCTTAGCAGCTCTACGGAGCCTTGCCGCTTTCTTGTCCATCTTGACCTACTTCTTCTTGGCTTCTT
>CAYFOC010000246.1:0-2525 GCA_964344615.1 uncultured Methylococcus sp. | reverse complement strand
TCTTCGGCTGGTTGGCTCTGGCTATCGCTGGTGTACTCCTTCAGGTCTTCGCCTCCTTCGGCAACCTGATTGGTGACACGCTGTGCCCAGATCTGCGCCGCTAATCATGTGACCAAGATCCGGCGATAAGCCGGAGCAAAGCCCCAGGTACCTCGCGTTCCTGGGGCTTTGTCGTATTGATACCATTGAGATCCCAGCCGAGGCCCCATGACTGAGCGCACTAAGACCGAACAAGAACCCAACCGGATCGCCTGGTGGACAAGACAACATGCGATCATCATGATCATCGGGATCAGTTCGACGTTCATCGAACCCTCAGGATTGCTGCTGGCTGCCATGGCTGGCGCATCCTGGTTAGGATTGATCCGAATTTCGAGAACGATCAAAACCGATCAGCGTACCCCGCTTGGCTTTCGCGTACTGACCGGTCTGCGCGCACTCATAGCGTTAGGCCTGATTTCAGAATTGATTGAACCCGCCTTAAGCGTTCCGCTGATTGGCCTACTCCTAGCTCTCAGTCTTCTCGAATCATTCAGCAGGGGTTATTGGCCCGCCCGCTCAAGGATTCAGGCCCTAAGCGAACAGGAAGCAGACAACCTCACACTCCTCAGCCTCTTGATTGCTCTGGCCCATGCGACCAGCGCAGGAAAGATGATGCTGATTCTGGGGCTCATTCGGCCCGTCTTCGTTCTTGCCGCATACTGGAATCCGCCTACGCCCGCCCCCATGCCGCAACGGAACGGCGACACGACCTTCACCACCTTGGCCTTGTGGAGCCTTGCATCACTGATGATTCCGACCTTCCCCCAAGCACTGGAGTACTGGATATTGAGTGCTGCCTCAATTTTCTGGGTGATTCCCTACGCGCGATGGGCCATTTCAATCAAACGCGCACAGCCTCTCAGCGAGGCAGACCAAACGGCCCCACCGGAAAAGTAGCGATAAGAGAACTGGGGCTAGACCCCGTAACGAAGCGCACCAAACGCAATCAGATCGGATCCCACAGCCTGATAGCCACAGTCTGAAATCTGCGCCAATCCCTTAACAGGGCCTTGGCCATTCGGATCGGCACCCATGAAGCAAGGCACCAGCGTGATGACGCAATAGTCAGCAAAACGACCGAAAAGGAAATACTCGATCATTTCTCGTCCGCCCAGAACCAGAAGCGTTCCAATCCCTTCGGCACCGAGTCGCTCAAGCAATGGCTGAATCGTCTCACGATGATTTGAGGCGATTGGCAGCAGCAAAAGACGAATTCCTTTTTGCTCGAGCTGAGCCCTTCTTTCCGAATCGCAATTTTCCATCGCCACGACCCAGTGTTTCTGATGAGAACCTGTCGACATCAGATGACTTTGGCTCCACTCAAGCTCTGGGTCCCAAATCACGGCAGCACCGGAATCCTCCAGAGCGACACCCTCAAGGTCTTCGGCGAAATAAAGTGTCGCATCATGACTGGAGCGCAGATAACGCCCCATGGAGGACTCCAGTGCACGCCCTTGGGCGCCATTTACCAACGGAAGCCCATCCATGCTTTGAGCATAGGTCAGCGTGACAAAAGGACGAATCTGCTCCGCATGGGAGACCATGGCCAGCTGATCCTTCAGGTCTCGAAGGAACGAGAAATCGAGATCTTCGGGAACCCTTTCACTGAAGCGAAGGAGGTGGGCCATCCGCTCAGCCTTCGACTTCAGGTAGCCCAGATTCTCCTCATGATGCCCGACCTCGATAGGAATTCGGGATACGACTTGAATGCCGTTGGACTCCAGCTCCTCGACCTTGTGTGGATTATTGGTAATGAGGCGAATAGACAAAACACCAAGGCTTCGGAGTATTCGGGCGGCGATCCCGTAGTCCCGCTCATCAGCTTGATGCCCCAACTCTATATTGGCCTCAACGGTATCGAGACCCTGATCCTGAAGGTTGTAGGCCTCCATCTTCTTCAACAGGCCGATCCCACGCCCTTCTTGGCGGAGATAAATCAGGACGCCTGCCTTTTGGCGTCCCAGATACATCAGGGTGTGCTTCAGTTGATCGCCGCAGTCGCAACGCCTCGATGAGAAGACATCCCCTGTGAGGCATTCTGAATGCACGCGCACGGGCACAGACTCAAAATTGGCGACCTCTCCCTTGACTAGCGCAAGATGCTCCTTGCCACCCTCCAAGTAAAGGTAAAGGGAAAATTCTCCGAAGCCCGTAGGCAAACGGGTCTTGACGAGGTTCTTGATCACAGGGACCCAATGGCCGCAAAAAAAGAATAGCGGGTCAGTATAAACAAGTTCACGCCTCTGGTGCTGCTCTAACCCACCTTGAATTGCGCCCGAGCCTTCGCGATGGAAGCCTCCAGGTCACTGCGCTGCAATTCAATGTCCTCAAGAAGGGCAAATTGCCGCAAGGCCCTCTCCAGATTTTCTCCCGGAGCGCCCACCTTAAAGTAACGATCTCCCGCCAGATGGTCGGACAGAAAACGAATCCCGAGTTCAAAGGGCAAAAGCCAGGTTGCAGGGTAAAGGTACTCCATATCGAAG
>CAYFOC010000245.1:0-2529 GCA_964344615.1 uncultured Methylococcus sp. | reverse complement strand
CCTCTGTTTGGCCCGGTAAGCCAAAGATAAGGTCCAGATTGAATTCACTGAAGCCGGCCTCCCTTGCCATGGACGCTGCCATGGAGGCTTCGCGGCCATCATGGACCCTGCCGATCTTTTTCAGTAGCTCATCATTGAAACTTTGAATGCCGATCGACAGGCGATTGATTCCGATGTTGCGGTAACGCCTAAACCGTTCGGCATCAGAGGCTCCTGGATTCGCTTCAAGAGTGATTTCGGCGTTCGGAGCGATCGGAATGATGGCGTCAATACCCCTCAGTAGCCGATCGAAACTCTCCGGGCTAAACAAGCTGGGTGTTCCGCCCCCAATGAAAAGGGTTTCAAGACGCCGTCCCCTGACGCTGTCCTTTTGCTGACCAAGATCGTGGAGAAGGGCGTCAATGTATTCCTGTTCCGACCACTGGGAGGGCTTCTCATGGGAATTGAAGTCGCAGTAGGGGCATTTCCTGATGCACCATGGAATATGGATATAAAGGCTGAGGGGGATGGGTGGGCTGGACATGGGTTGAAGTTTACCCCGGTGGGCTACCCATTGCCGAGGTGACCGATCAGGGAGTATCGAAAAAACCTTTGATCCCCATGTATCGCAGCGATACTATATCGAGTCACAACTCTCAGGGAGCACCTCCATGCCTGACTTCAAGCGAATCTTGACAGGGCTTTTGATCATGAATGCATCGGTGCCTGTCATGGCGGGTGATGGGTCGGTCTTAAACCCGGCGGATACGGCGTGGATTCTGACCTCAACCGGATTGGTCCTTTTCATGACCGTCCCCGGCCTGGCGCTTTTCTACGGCGGACTGGTCAGAACCAAGAACGTCCTTTCTGTCTTGATCCAGTGTTTTGCCGTTACTTCTCTGGTTTCGGTATTGTGGATGGTGGCGGGGTATAGTCTTGCGCTGACGGCTAGCAGTGAGTTTCAACCTTGGATCGGCGGCGTCGGTCGATTGTTTCTCACTGGGCTTGATGCCGAGTCCCTGACGGGAAGTCTCCCGGAATCTGTCTTTTGCATGTACCACCTGAGCTTTGCCGTGTTTGCTCCGGCTCTCATGATCGGTGGGGTGGTGGAGCGCATGCGTTTTTCCTCGCTACTGATCTTTACAGGCTTATGGACGATGCTGGTCTATGTGCCGGTGTGCCACTGGCTTTGGGGCGGTGGATGGCTCTCCCAGCTCGGGGCTGTCGATTTTGCGGGCGGCATTGTGGTGCACACCACCGCGGGTGCAGCGACCCTAACGGCCGCCTGGTTGCTGGGTCCCCGCCGGGGGTTCCCTGGAACCTTGCTCCCTCCTCACAACCTGACCCTCACGGCAACGGGAGCCGGGATTCTTTGGGTCGGATGGCATGGGTTTAGCGCGGGTAGCGCGCTGATGGCCAACGGTGCTGCAGGTCTTGCCATGTTGACGACCCATATTGCAGCCACGGCGGGAGCCTTGGTCTGGATGACCGTTGAATGGATTCGCTATGGTCGACCGACGCTTCTTGGCATTGCCACGGGTCTTATTGCAGGGCTAGGCATCGTCTCGCCCGTTGCCGGATTTATCGGCCCCATGGGCGCGCTGGTTCTTGGAGTTCTGGCGGGAACGGTCTGTTTTTTTGCAATCGGAGCCATCAAGCGCGGCCTTGGAATAGACGATGCGCTGGATGTGTTTCCGGTTCATGGCGTTGGAGGCATGATTGGGGCGGTGATGTTGCCGTTGCTGAGTCTCAAGGCTTTGGGAGGGACGGGGCTTCCGGGTGAACACACCCTAATCGAACAGGTGGGAATCCAGGGTGCGGCGGTGTTTGCATCCGCCTTGTGGAGTGTCGGGGTTAGCTACGTGCTGCTGAAGGGGATTGATGCCCTGACCGGTCTTCGGGTCCCTCCGGATGAAGAGACGGAAGGCCTTGATTTATCCTCTCACAATGGCAAGGGATACCATTTTTAAGGTGACTCAAGGGCAGCTGAACGCTTTGGTTCTTGCCTCGCCGTTAAAGCTTCCGCCCGGTTTGTATTGAATCGGGCCCGTATGGGTTGCTCCGAGGGCTTCGGCCTTTTTTTCAGCATAGGTTCTTGCGATGGGCTGCCAGTTGGGATTCTTTCCATATCCCGAACTGGCTGTCACCTCCCCGAGAAACCTGCATTTCGCCGCATCATCATCACTGATTTCAGGCAGTTTTCCATAGGCCACCATGCTTGATGTCAATCCAAGGGCGATGATGGACAGGGAATGGATGATGCGCATGGGGCGTTCTCCGGGGTGATCCTTAAGCGGTAAGATCTGAGTCGAAACCATGTGTGCATGCTAAACGGTTCCGGGTCGAAATCAATACCCTTGCCGTGATCAGGTGCCCGGAATCACCCTAGCTCACGAGAGCCTCTCCCTTTGTCGCGATGACATCGCGATAGAAGCCGGCGCTTTCTTTCAGGGTTCGCTCTTGCGTTGCAAAATCGACATGGATCAGCCCAAATCGCTTGGCGTATCCAAAGGCCCATTCGAAGTTATCCAGTAACGACCACGCAAAATA
>CAYFOC010000244.1:0-2563 GCA_964344615.1 uncultured Methylococcus sp. | reverse complement strand
GTCCTTCCAGCGATCCTGCTTCGTATTAAAACCCAGGCGATGAGAGACCCGAGGATCAGATCTACGAGCGTAGAAGCACTCGCGTAACGGATACTGTTGGAGATCGAAGGGAGGGTGAGGTCATGCCCCAAGGCCGCCGTGAAATGATCCAGTGTCAGAACATGCGGGAAGACCGTGTTGTACCAATCTTGCCCCAGTGCCAGCATGAGCACCGCAAAATGGGGACCCATCGCCAACAGGGTAACCCCTAGAAAAAGGCCTGTGATCGAGAGGGAAATCCACCTCGGAGACGATTTCAACCGGCGTAACCGGCTAGCACGCCCGCCACCTTCTGCCTGCCGTCCCCTGAGAACAAGCCGACTCACCACAAACATCAGAGAAGTCAGCACCAAGAGCACAAAAACCAATGCATAAGGGAAAGGATTTCCATTGAGATCCCTGATCGCATTAAAAATCTGCACGGAGGTGACGCGCTCGAAATCAAAAATGAGTGGGACACCCAGTTCGGTAAAGGCCCAAATGAAGGTAATTGATGCCCCTGCAAATAGGCCGGGCAATGCCAAAGGTAAAAGAATCCGACAAAATCGTCGAAATCCATTGGCTCCAAGGCCGCTGGCAGCTTCATCAAGATCAGGATCAATCTTGGCCAGGGTATTGGAAACATTGATGTAGATCATCGGGAACAGATGGAGAATGTTCATCGCCACTATGCCAGTTAAGCGGCCCTCCCCCAGCCAATCGACTGAGGTCTCAGGTGTGTTCCATCCGAGCAGTGCCAAAAAGCTATTAAGGCTCCCATGACGGCTCAGGATCATCTGCACACCCAATGCCCCCACGAACGGGGGCAGCATCAGAGGGCTGAGCATCAGCAGATTGAAGCCATCGCGACCAGGAAAGCGATAACCGGTATAAAGCAGGGCCAACGGCAACGCGATCACTACGCAACCCAAGGTCGTCCAGAACGCGATCCAGAATGAGTTCAGCAAACCCTCCCGATAGAGTGGATTAATGAACACTTCGACCAGATAGGCGGACGTCAGATGGCCTTCTGCATCCAGTAAAGCAGTCTCAAGCGTCTTGCACAGAGGCCAGAGAAAGAACACCGCGAAGAACAGTAGCGTGAGGACAAGGATGGCCCCTGGAAATAGCGATCTCACGGTGCCCCCCTGCTTCGAGCAAGCGCCTCTGCTCGATGGTATCGCTCCCTGAACTGTTGCCCTAATTCCCTCGCAAGTATCATCTCTCCTACCTTGTCGCGTTGCCTGAGAACAGGGATGACCTTTTTCCGAACATCATCCAAGCTTGCGCCGCGCCAATCATGAAAAATCTTCAGTGCGTCCTCATTCATGCCGCTTCGGATAATTTGACGCCATGCTAAACGAAGCTCCTCATGGGAATCGATGCACGCCACCCGAATCATGAATCTGAGCGCAGGAAAGAGACTCTGTGTCCATTCTGGGTGGTAAACAAACCCCGAGACTCTCTGGTAGGGATTGACCTCAGCTTCGCTGAATTCGTTCTGATTGGCTCCGGCATAGACATCACGACGGATGGGAAAACGTCTCAGTGCTGACGCGACAGGCCCACCGGTCACTCCCGGCTTAAGGGCCCACAGACGCTGTCCCTCCTCAGAAAGCAAAAACGTCATGAATGCCGTTGCAACATCAGGATTCGGAGCACCTCTCAGCATCGCAACGGGATCAACGCTCAGCGAGGTCCCGTGGGCAGGCAGAACATAGCTGACTCTCGAAGTTCCGTCGGCCTGCCGGACATAATCGCGGAGGACTCTTGCGTAACTGTCAATCGCCATACCCGCTGCCGCATCCCCTCGCACAACGCCAAGACCGATTTTCCCTGCCGAGTCGGTGAAATAGCGGGCATTACCCGCGAGTCGTTGAATCAACTCAAGTCCCCGAAGCCAGCCTTCTTCGATCGCACGACCCTCGGCATCGGGCGCATTCCCAGCGCGATGCCGCTGATAAGCCTCCAGCATTTGCTGTTGCACGATCAGTTCAAAGGCCTTTGCCGCAGAACCACTTTTCGTCGGATCAGCCAGGGCAAGATAGCCTTCCAATCTTGGATCAGCGAGATCAGGCCACTCCCTCGGTGCGGGCAGCCCCTGGAATGTCTCGTAAAGATCGGTGTTGTAAATAATGCCGAAACTGGCAAGAAGGACACCCACCCATCGATCCTCAGCATCCCTGTAACGCTCCCCCCCGTATGATTCGGGAATTGTCTTTTCTCCGAACCATTCCGGATGAAGCTGTCGGATCGCCCTCAGTCCGGTGCCGGATTCCACGCTTCCGGAAACAAGATATCCCGCCTCGGCTAATTGCTGATAGTCCGAGGCTCCCCCGCCGAAAAGGAGATCGATGCCAATCCCTACCTCTGATGCCAGAAATTTGGCCCTGGCTTCGCTGCCATAGGCCGCTCCCTTCTCGGCAGAACGACTTGCAAAGGCAGAAGCAACCTCCGCCGACCAGGTCAATCCAATTCCCTCGTAATACTGACGAAATGCCCCCAGATATTCTGACTTGAGCAACATGAATATCTCGCTGGAACC
>CAYFOC010000243.1:0-2573 GCA_964344615.1 uncultured Methylococcus sp. | reverse complement strand
CTTAATGCATCGGATATTGATTACATCAATGCCCATGGCACGTCGACGCCCGCAGGTGATATCGCAGAAACGCAGGCGATCAAGAGCACGATGGGTGATCATGCTTACAAGGTTGCGATCAGCTCAACGAAATCGATGACCGGGCACATGCTCGGTGCAGCTGGCGGAATCGAGGCGATTTTCTCAGCGTTGGCTCTTCGTGATCAGGTGGCTCCGCCGACCATCAATCTCGACAATCCGGATCCAGAATGTGACCTCGACTACATTCCTCACCGTGCTCGTGAGATGAAGATGGAATACGTCATGTCTAATTCTTTTGGATTTGGCGGCACCAATGGAACGCTCATCTTCAAGCGCTATCAGTAAGAGTATCCAGCCTTAAGCAAGGCAAACGATTACGTAACTCCGGGGCGACTATGGGATCTGTCAGTTTGACGCTCTTGAATGGTCTTCCCGGAACTACGGTTGATGCCACCGACAGGGGTTTCCAGTTCGGTGACGGGGTTTTTACAACCCTGAGAGTCCTTGATGGGATTCCTCTTTTTTTTCAAGAACATCTGGCACGGCTTGCCCGTGATGCGGCTGTTCTTCGACTTCCCCCTCCGGATCCTGAGATTCTTCACCGTGAAGTTGCTCAGCTGGCAAAGAGCTGTGCTTCCGGTATCCTCAAAATTCAATGGACGCGTGGCATCGGTGGCCGTGGTTATCTTCCCCCGGAAACGCCAGAACCCACACGCTTTCTGATTCTGAGATCGGTTCCGTTCGTTGACGAAGGGCTCCCTGCACCTTGGCATCTCAGAATGGCGAACCTTCGCCTTGGAATCAATCCGGCCCTGGCGGGCGCCAAGCATATGAATCGCTTGGAGCAGATTCTTGCGCGGCTGGAATGGTCTGATCCTGCCATTGATGAGGCCTTGTTGCTGGATGCAGAGGGATACGTGATTGAGGGCACCTCCACCAATTTATTCCTGGTGTTGAATGATTCACTCGTGACGCCCTTGCTTGATCGGGCAGGCGTTCGGGGTGTCATGCGTGACGTCCTGATTGATGCCGCCTTAAGGCAGGGCGTTCCTGTTCGTCAGGAAAGAATCTTGCCAGAGATGTTGTTTGAGGCATCCGAACTTCTGATGACCAATAGCGTTCGTGGCGTTTGTCCAGTGGCATCGCTTGAGGAACACCGCTACACAAGGCAGGATTTTGCGCAGCGGGCGCACGCTTGGTATGACGAGGCTCTGACCACTACTCGTAAAGCGTGGGCGTGAAACTCCATCTTTTCCGCATGGCCTGGGTTTTGATTCTGGGGGCTTGGGTCTTTGCGGACTTCTACCACAGTCTGGATACCCCACTTCCGCTTCAGGGCCCCTGGACGCTGCATCTGAAAAAAGGTGAGGGCATTCGAATGCTCTCCAGAAATCTCAGGGCTCAGGGGCTCTTAAAGGAGCCTGTGTGGCTAGTCCTCGAGACGTATCTCAGCGGGAACGCACGTAATCTCAAGTACGGGGACTACGTCTTAAGTCCTGGCATTACGCCAAGAAAGCTTCTGGATCAGGTGGTCAGCGGCAAATCCAGGCAAGTCCCGGTCACAATGATTGAGGGCATGCGGTTTCGGGACATCCTTCAGATACTCTCTCAGCATCCGATCATTCGCAAAGAACTCCCTGGAAAATCATCGACGGAGATCATGGCTCTTCTGGGGGAAGCTGATGTGCCGGCCGAGGGGGCATTCTTTCCTGATACCTACTTCACCTCATCCGATACCTCGGATCTTGATGTCCTTCGCAAGGCCAGAAAAAAAATGCAGTCCGTACTCAATGCAGAATGGGCGGAAAGAGATCCCAAGGTTCCGTATCGCTCAGCTTACGAAGGTCTGATCATGGCCTCTATTGTAGAAAAGGAAACGGGATTGCCTGAAGAACGTAATGCCATCGCTGGCGTCTTCATTCGACGATTAGCCTTGGGGATGAGGCTGCAAACGGATCCCACCGTTATTTACGGGCTGGGTGAAACATTTGATGGAGACCTTCGTAGGGAAGATCTTCGACGCGATACGCCATTCAATACGTATACCCGTTCCGGCTTGCCTCCGACCCCCATTGCGCTCCCGGGAAGGGAAGCGATTCATGCGGCCATGCATCCCCTGGATGGGAACAGTCTCTATTTCGTTGCCAAGGGCAACGGAGGGCATGTTTTCAGTGATACCCTTGAAGCGCATGAGAAAGCCGTGGATCAGTTTCAGAGACACCATAAGCCGTGAACGCAAAGTTTATTACCCTTGAAGGTGGGGAAGGGGTCGGCAAGACCACGAATCTAGCTTTTATCGAAGACTATCTTCGCGCAAGGGGGGTTCCCCTCCTCAGAACCCGAGAGCCCGGTGGGACGGCCGTCGGTGAAAGAGTTCGTGAGATCCTCCTTGATGCTGAAAGCCTGGATGCGACAGCTGAACTTCTGCTGGTTTTTGCCGCCCGGGCCCAGCATATTGAGGAAGTAATCAAACCTGCACTTCGTCGCGGTCAGTGGGTGCTCTCTGATCGGTTTACCGATGCCAGCTACGCTTATCAGGGGGGCGGTAGAGG
>CAYFOC010000242.1:0-2589 GCA_964344615.1 uncultured Methylococcus sp. | reverse complement strand
CATCCGGAACCTTCAGGGCCCCAATCTCAAGTCCCCGACCATAAGCCGGTGTCTGGGTTACCACGAGGGTCAAGAACAAGGCTAAACACAGTGGCCATGACCGAAGATTCTTGGAAAGCATATTGAAGGGGCTCTTGATATTTCTGAGGTCAACCCTAATTATGATACGAAACGTACTTCGAGGTGTTTCCCATGCGTATTTTCCTCTTTCTTCTGACCAATGCAGCGGTTTTGCTACTGATCAGCATTCTGTTCCATCTGTTTGGTCTTCCGCAGTACCTCTATCAGCAAGGCATCCCGCTCAGACTGGATCAGTTGCTGCTCTCCTCAGCCATCATCGGCATGAGTGGCTCATTCGTCTCACTCCTCCTTTCCAAATGGATGGCGAAGCGGGCGATGGGGGTCTATATCATCGAGCAACCCTCCAATCAAACCGAGGCCTGGTTACTGGATACGATTCATCAGCAAGCAAGATCGCTTGGCATTGGAATGCCCGAGGTTGGGATATTTAATACCCCTGAACCCAATGCCTTTGCTACCGGTGCAAGCCGGGATAGTTCACTGGTGGCCGTCAGTACGGGACTTTTGGAACGGATGTCTCCTGATGAAATTGAGGCGGTACTCGGGCATGAAATGAGTCATGTTGCTAATGGCGACATGGTAACCATGGGCTTGTTGCAAGGTGTGGTGAATACTTTTGTCTACTTTTTTGCGAGCCTTGCGGGATATCTCGTGGACCGTGTGCTCTTACGCTCTGGCGATGATGAGCGTTCGGTCGGCTATGGTCCCGGGTATTACATCACTCAAATGGTTGCCCAGATTCTACTTTCCATTCTGGCGAGCATGGTCGTCATGGCATTTTCTCGTTGGAGAGAATTTAGGGCCGATGCCGGGGGTGCGAAGCTTGCCGGTCGGACGAAGATGATTCAGGCGCTAAAAGCGCTTCAGCGCCAGCATGACGAGGTGGATCTTCCGGGAGAACTGGCTGCTTTTGGAATTTCCGGTCAAAGCGTCGGTGGATTTGCCCGGCTTTTCCTGAGTCACCCTCCACTGGAGGAGCGTATTCGCGCCTTGGAGTCGAGGTAGTCCAAAGATGAGTGCAACGGCGTTCCGATTGAATCACCTCGGCTGCCTTCGGATCAGCGGACAAGATGCCATGTCCTTCCTGCAAGGACAGATGACGATGGATCTGCGCCACTTGCCCCCTGAGCAGCTTGGGTTTACCGCATTCCTGAGTGCCAAGGGGCGAGTCATTGCCAATGCGCGACTGCTTCAATGTGATGAAGCCGTATGGTTGGTGTTACCGGCCTCCATGACGCAGATCCTTTTGCAACGTTTGAAACTTTTCGTGCTGCGCTCCAAGGTGGTGATTGAGGATCTGAGCGAAAGCATCGCCGTGATAGGACTCACGGACCCGGCGCTCGCATTGTCGAGTGTCCAGCCTTCAACACTCAATGATGCCTGGCCCTATGCCTCTTGGCGGTGGATCAGTCTTAGAGCGTGTGGTGATACCACACACATGATCGAGGATCCTGACTCAGAGCGGATCTGGCAACAACGCGATATTGAATCGGGTCTCGCCTGGATTCTTCCGCCCTCACGGGAAGCCCATATCCCTCAGATGATCAATCTCGATCTGCATCAGGGCATCGGCTTTGAAAAGGGCTGCTATACAGGGCAGGAGATAGTCGCAAGGACGCATTATCTCGGTCAGTTGAAGCGCCGTCTCTTCAGAATCGAGTGCAAGTCCGATGAACTCCCGTTGCCAGGGACCGCCATCTATCCCGGAGAGGAGGTCTCTGGAGAATCCGTCGGTGAATGGGTGAACGCTGTGCGGATGAACGATGGAACCATCGAGGGACTCGCCGTACTTAAAATCGATCAGGCCGATGCCCCTTTACAATCGGGGGACAGGCGTTCAACCACCCGGACGGTGCACGCATTCCATGCATCGACCGAAACAGCTTAGATTTAAACTCTTTTAAAGGCGCGGTCTGCCGCCTCGAAGGTTGCCGCGAGATCGTCGTCACTGTGCGCCATCGAGACAAAGCCTGCTTCGAAGGCTGAGGGTGCGAGGTATACCCCCTCTTCCAGCATGGCATGAAAGAAACGGTTGAAGGCAGCCACATCACACTGCATCACCTCGGAGAAACGGGTGACCCGCGGAACCTCGGTGAAGAAAAGCCCAAACATGCCACCGACCTGACTGGTGGTGACGGGCACCCCGGCGCGTTCCGCTGAAGCTGCAAGGCCTTGAACCAAAGTTTGGGTCTTTGTGCTCAAGGCTTCAAAAAAACCAGGCGCTGAGACCAGTTCCAGGGTCTTGAGCCCTGCTGCCATCGCCACTGGATTACCACTCAGTGTTCCCGCCTGGTAGACAGGACCCACCGGAGCAAGATGATCCATGATGGTGCTTTTGCCGCCAAAGGCACCCACAGGGAGCCCCCCACCGATCACCTTTCCAAGCGTGGTGAGGTCGGGTTCTACGCCGTAGAGCGCCTGCGCCCCACCCAATGCCACGCGAAAGCCGGTCATTACCTCATCAAAGATGAGGACGCTGCCCGAATCTTTTGTCACCCGTCTGAGGGT
>CAYFOC010000241.1:0-2634 GCA_964344615.1 uncultured Methylococcus sp. | reverse complement strand
TATGGCTCCAGCTTGTGAGAGATGAGCAAGGCGTCAGCATGGTGGAGTATGCCGTTGCGGGCGGCTTCGTAGCCGCAGTAGTCGCGGCCGCTTATACCCCTCTCGGAAGCGCTGTGACGAGCCAAATTAACGCAGTAATAAGTGCTCTTGGTTGATCGAACCGGAACGCTACTTTTCAGATTGAAATCAATGACAGGTCTGAGCGCCAACGCATGGAAACGAACACATTAATGGATCCTTTTGTCGGAACCCGCTTGATTTTGGTCGTGACATTGACCTTGCTGGCTGCCATCAATGATGTCCGTCATCAACGAATTCCCAATGTACTGATCGGAACTTTTCTCAGCCTAGGTGTCATCGCATGGGGCCTTGGACATGGCGCTCTGGGGCTATGGTACTCGTTGGGGCCTTCGATTTTGGTACTGGTTCTTCTTTTTCCGCTTTTCATTTTGCGAGCGCTTGCTGGGGGAGATATCAAGCTTTTTGCTGCGATAGCGGGCATCACAGGGATAGAGCTTTTCGTGCCCATTTTTATTCTCAGCCTACTTGCAGGTGGGATTGTTGGGCTTATGACCTGGTTCCGTCGCCGGCCCATGATTAGCTGGAGCCAAAATCAGGTCTTTGTGGGAGCTTCGCTGGATTCCGACGATAATTATGACGGTATCCCCCTTCAAGATAACCGCTTTCCCTTTGGTGTCCCGATCTTTATGGGAACGGTGTTTGGTCTACTGGGTGATGTGCATGTTGCCGCGTGGTTTTGATCATTACAAACGTTCTGTCATCCAACGGATTAGGGAGCAGAAATGGAACGCGTCGCACGCATTCTGATTCTGGGTTGGCGTGCCGAGCAACTCGAGGAGATGGAGGGAGAACTGTGCCTGATCCCCGATCTTCAGATATCGGCGCAACTTTTGACCACTGATGTTGGCCTCTCAGCCGTTGTCCGAGCCCAACTTCTACAGCAACGGCCTGATTTTCTGCTCTATGTCATAGGGACCTCACCGGAGCATGAACTCAAGGAGTTGTCTCTTGTGCCAGGCCCTGTGCGACCTTCGACGTTAGTTCTGGTTAGTCCGAACACGCTCACGGATCTTGGAGTGATTCGTCTGGCTATGCAGGCAGGCTTTCGTGAGCACATCGCGAGAGATGAAGTCCACGCACGTCTGGCCGATCTTTTTAGAGCACTGAATAAAGAGCGCAGAGCAACTCTTGAAGTCAAGAATCGTATTGCAGCATTTATTAGTCCCAAGGGTGGGGTGGGCTGTTCCACTCTGGCCGCGTCGGTAGGTCATGTGCTGAGCTCAAGGCTTGGGCAAAAGACGCTTCTTTTGGATCTGGATTGCCAATTCGGAACGCAGTATCTATTTCATGACCTCGAGCCGACCAAGGGACTTAAAGAAGCGCTTGAGCATATCGATACATTGGATGCCATGGCTCTCAGGGGGTATCTGCAAGTTACCGCCACAGGCCTTGAGATACTCGGCGTTGTGCCTTCGCAAACGCTCATACCAGGGGATATTGATCCCGATCGATTGATTCGGTTGCTTGATCTTCTGACGGGAGAATATGACAACCTGATCATCGATATGCCGAATCAGATTGACCCGCTCTACGGAACGGTGATTGAACGAATTACTCGGGCGGTTCTCGTGGTGCACCAGGATTTGGCCTCTGTTCGGCATAGCGCAAAGCTTATGGATTTATTGGAGCGAGAGCTGGATCTTCCTCGTCATGTCGTATCCCTTGTGGTGAATGCCCACGATCCTGAAAAGCCCATCTCGGTGGAAGATATTGCAAGGGTTCTCAATTTAGAGGTGATTGGCACGATTCCTCGCGATGAAGAAGCGGTGAGTCTTGCGAATAACTTGGGGCTTCCATTAGGCATCCATGCGCCTGGTTCATCGGCTCAGAAAATCATTGAAAAAATGGCTCATGCCATTGTTGGTTTGGAAGGGGTTCAGATGGAGGACCAGAATCTGGTCCATCGGGTGCTCAGACGTCTGAGGATTTCACGATGAGCCTCAAGCAACGTCTCACGCTCAATGGACGTGGCGGATCGGTGAGTCCGGTGACGACGATTTCGTCGAGAACCCAACCCGTCAATCTCTATGAAATGCAACCCAAGAGCATTGACCGGGAATGGTCGCTAGCTGATCGCCTGACATGGGGAGCGCTTTACGAGGCGGACATGGAGTGGCAATACCGGATTTTCGGTGATCTTCTGACGATGATCGATCTTTCGATGATCGCGCAGATTGATCCTGAGCAAGCCCGAGAGCAGATTAGAAACATTGTTGATCGGCTATTGACCGACTACAGCGCGCCGGTAAATGCGAGGATTCGTCAGGCCATCTGCAAAAACATTGAAGATGAACTTCTTGGGTTGGGTCCGTTGGAGCCTCTGCTTCAAGACCCTAGAGTCAGCGATATTTTGATCAACGGCCATGACAAGGTCTTTGTCGAACGTCGCGGGCGTATGGAACTCACTCCGATCCGCTTCCGGGATGATGCGCATCTACTCAAGATCATTGAACGCATTGTTTCTGCCGTTGGCCGACGTATTGATGAATCTGTCCCTATGGTGGATGCCCGTCTTAAGGACGGATCGCGATTTAACGCCATCATTCCGCCCTT
>CAYFOC010000240.1:0-2644 GCA_964344615.1 uncultured Methylococcus sp. | reverse complement strand
ACCCCGCGATGGGGTATTACCTTGACATGGTCAACAGCGACCCGGCCAGTGCAAACGGGGTTCTCAAGCCCAATGAAAACTATGCACGTGAGGTTCTTCAGCTTTTCAGTATCGGGCTTTATGAACTCAAGCCGGACGGCACCCTGGTAAAGGACAAGAAGGGACAATCTATTCCGGCTTATACCCAGGACGACATCGAAGGTTTTGCGGCAGCCTTTACGGGCTGGACCTTTGCAACCGCTTCAGGTGGAACGCCGCAAAGACATAACCCGCCCAACTATCAGGTGCCGATGGAGGTCTATCGGGTGGGAGGAAAGGATGCCAATCACGATCATTCCGCGAAAGCGCTCCTGGCCTACAAGGGAGCGGTAAGCCCGAATCTCCCGGCGAATCAGGATGCGGCTCAGGATATGTCCGGTGCGCTGGACAATATATTTCATCATCCCAACGTCGGGCCATTTATCGGGAAGTTGTTGATTCAGTTTCTGGTCACCAGTAATCCGAGCCCTGGCTATGTCTCTCGCGTAACGGCGGCCTTCAATAACAATGGTCACGGTGTGCGAGGAGATCTTTTGGCAACGGTCAGAGCCATCCTCATGGACAAGGAAGCCAGAGGAAGCCAGCCGGGAGGCACCAATTTTGGAAAGCTTACAGAACCGGCTTTGTTCCTCACGGCTTTCCTTCGAGCAACCAATGCGACCAGTGATGGCATCCTCAACAATAAGATTTCCGTGATGGGGCAGGATATCTTTAACCCCCCAACAGTCTTTAACTATTACCCGCATGAATATGCAGTCCCGGGAACCAAAATTCAGGGTCCGGAATTCGGTATCGAGACCTCGGTCAGCACCATCCAGAGGGCAAATCTCATCAATACGCTGGTGTATTCAAAGATTAACAGTAGCGGGACCGGAACATCGATCCCCCTGACCTCTCTTGATGCCTTGGGTGCAAACCCGGATTCCTCAGCGCTTATTGCCTACCTCAATACCTACGTCCTTCACGGTGCATTGAGCCACGAGGTGGCAACGCAGATCCAGAATGCATTGACTTGTACGGCCACGTCCTCGGGGACTTGCAGTAATGCGCGTAACCGCGCACAGGCAGCGCTTTATCTTGCAGCGACTTCAGCGCTTTTCCAGATTCAGGAGTGATTCAATGAACCGCAGGGATTTTCTTAGGCATACCGGTCATGCCGTCAGTGCGGCCGCTCTTTATTCCAGCTTTGGTCAAATGCAGGTCGCTCAGGCAGCTGATTACAAGGCGCTGGTTTGTGTTTTTCTCTATGGCGGGAACGATGGCAACAACACGCTGATCCCGATCGATACGGAGGGATATGCTCAATATGCCAAGGTACGTCCCGTCAGTTCCAACTTGAACATCGCGCAATCCAGCTGGCTTCCGATCAGCGCTTCAGGAAAGAGTTATGGTCTTCATCCGAGTTTTAACGGAGTGCAGGGCCTCTACAATCAAGGGAAACTGGCATGGGTTGCGAATGTCGGGACCTTGGCAGAACCGACGACCCGTGCCCAGTATCTGGCTCGGTCGGTAAACTTGCCAAAAAGTCTCTTTTCCCATTCGGATCAGCAGAACGAATGGCAGACCGCAAGAACGGCCATGACGCCGGTCACGACAGGTTGGGGTGGGCGGTTAGGGGATGACGTCGCACAGAGCTTCAATCTCGGGGCGAAGTTTCCGTCTTTGGTCAATATCTCCGGATCGGGGCTTTTTACTCGATCCTTGTCTGCTGGGGTCATTACACCTGGACCTTCGACCCTTCAGGGTTTTGGCGGATCGTCTGAAGACCAGGCCCGTTATGCGGCGTTTCGAAATCTCCAGACATTGAAAAGTCGCTCAACGCTCGTGAACCGTCTGAATGGCATCACGGCTGATGGAATCAATGCGACGGATCTGCTCACCACGGCATTGGCTTCGCAGACGGCGTTGTCGACAACCTTTCCTAACAGTGGTCTCGGGAACCAGCTGAAGACTGTTGCCAGGATGATGGCGGCCCGGGGAACCCTGGGCGTTTCCCGGCAGATCTTTTTCTGTGGCATTGGCGGTTTTGACACGCATACCAACCAGATTCCGCAGCAAAGGTCGCTGTTTTCCGATCTCGATGCTTCCCTAAACGCATTCCACAACGCAACCGTTGAGCTAGGAATCGAAAGTGATGTCCTGACGTTCACTCACTCGGACTTCGGTCGGACCTTTCAGCCGACAGCGGGTGCTGGATCCGATCATGCCTGGGGCAGTCATCATCTCGTGATGGGCGGTGGCATCAAGGGCGGCGATATCTATGGTCAATACCCAACGCTGGTCCTCGGAGGGCCGGATGATGCAGATAAAGGGGGGCGCTGGGTGCCCTCGACAGGCGTTGTTGAATTTCTGTACCCAATGACGCGTTGGTTCGGCGCGACCCATATTGATCAGGTGCTGCCAACGCTCAGCAATTTCAATCAGGGAAGAAAAGACCTGGCCTACCTTTAACTCAGTCGTGGTTTTGCGATGATCCGATAGAGCTTTCCGGCGGTGTAGGCGCCGAGAAGCGGGGATAGCCAGAACACCCAGAGTTCGAGCAAAGCCCAACCGCCGACCCAAAGTGCAGGGCCCGTGCTTCGTGCGGGATTGACCGAGAGGTTTG
>CAYFOC010000239.1:0-2655 GCA_964344615.1 uncultured Methylococcus sp. | reverse complement strand
CCCGATCTTCCAACGTTCTGAACGGCGGTCTGACATGGCAGTTGGCATCAAACCCCTCGATATCGGCTTCCGTCAGGTGAAGATAATGGGCCGCCGTATCTGCTGTGACCAAAAGTCCCTTTTCCTGCGCTCGTGAAATCGACCGCATGGCCCTTGCCGAACTGATCAGGGAAAAGTGAACCCTGGCCCCTGTCTGCTCAATCAAGGCCAGGACCTTGGCCACTGCGACGGTTTCAGCGGCATAGGGAATTCCGCGAAGCCCCATCCGGGTCGCGACCACGCCTTCATGCGCACAGCCACCATCCGCAAGATCGGTATCTTCGGGCCTGAAGACCACCAGGAGATCGTGACTCGCGGCATATTCCATCGCTCTTCGGAGAACGAGGGAATTTACGACCGGCTCGTAGGCGTTGCTGACCGCGTGACACCCCGCATCCTTGAGCGATCGCATTTCACTGAGGTCCTTACCCTTGAGTCCCCGGGTCAGCGCACCGATCGGGCACAATCGGACCTTTCCGGCCTCAAGGCCGATTTCCTGAATGAGCTGGGCCACAGCGGGCGTATCGGTGATCGGCACACCATCGGGAGGAATACAGGCTGTCGTGATGCCAGAGGCTGCAGCAGCAGCGCTTTCACTGTGAATCGTTGCTTTATGTTCAAGGCCGGGTTCCCGGAAACGGGCCGAAAGATCGACCAACCCCGGCGCCACCACAAGGCCTTTGGCATCAATGGTCTGATCAGGCTTGAAGCCATCGGGAATCTGGCCAACGCCGAGGATCCTACCTTCACGGATCGCAATGTCTGCTACGGCATCAAATCCTGTGGAGGGATCAATGACGCGACCGCCCTGAATCAAGAGGTTCTGGCTCATCTCAGTGTTCTCCCGCGTCATGCGACATCACCATCGACATGACCGCCATGCGGATGGCAATGCCATTCGTCACCTGCTGAAGGATCACTGATCGCGGACCATCGGCAACTTTCGATTCGATTTCAATTCCTCGGTTGATGGGTCCCGGATGCATGATGATGGCATCAGGCTTTGCCACCTTGAGACGCTCTTCAGTCAGGCCAAATTTCGCGAAATATTCATGTTCGCTGGGGATAAAGGCGCCATTCATGCGCTCACGCTGGAGCCTCAGCATGATGACCACATCGACATCGCGGAGCCCTTGCTCCAGATCGAAAAAGACCTTCACGCCAAGTGACTCGGCATCCGGGGGAAGGAGGGTCCGAGGACCCACCACGCGAATTTCTTCAGCGCCAAGAATACGGAGTGCATGGATTTCAGAACGCGCCACTCGTGAGTGGAGGATATCCCCGACGATGGCGACCTTGAGTCCCTCAAAACGGCCTTTGTGTTTTCGGATCGTAAAGACATCCAGCATGGCCTGAGTCGGATGGGCATGGCGGCCATCTCCGGCATTGATCACGCTGATGTGGGGAGCCACATGACGCGCAATGAAATGAGGGGCGCCACTGTCGGCATGCCGGACCACAAACATGTCGACCTGCATGGCTTCGATATTACGAATGGTATCGAGAAGACTTTCGCCCTTGGTGGTCGCCGAGGTTGCGATGTTGAGGTTCAGGACATCCGCTGAAAGCCGCTTGGCGGCCAATTCAAACGTCGTCCGCGTTCTCGTACTGGTCTCAAAGAAAAGATTGACCACCGTCTTGCCCCGAAGCAGCGGTACCTTCTTGACCGACTGCTCGGAAACGCTCGAAAGCGACTCCGCCGTATCCATGATGGCGATGAGCTGTTCCTTCGGAAGCCCTTCGACGGTCAGAAAATGACGAAGGTGTCCCTGTGCATCAATCTGGAGATTATCTCTATGGCTCATGGGGCCACCACGTGAACGGAGAGAACAAGAGGAGAAGGTCCTGAAAGCTTGATGCGCTCACCGGGTGACAGGGAGAGAAGACCACCGATGCAATCGGGACGTATCGGAATTTCACGCCCATTCCGCTCAATCAGTGCCCCCAGGATGACCTGATTGGGGCGACCGTAATCAAAGAGCTCATTGAGCCCCGCACGAACGGTTCTTCCGGTATAGAAGACATCATCAATCAGGATGATGTCGCGACCATCAATGGCGACCGGGATGGAACTCGCCTGAACGGTTGGATGCAATCCTGCACGCGAAAAATCATCCCGATAAAAGCTGATGTCGATCCGACCCAGGGGCTCCTTGAGCCCGAGACTCTGGTGAAGGCGCTCTGCGATCCAGACGCCCCCCCGATGGATGCCGATCATTACGGGGTTATCGAAACCGCGCCGGGCAATTTCCTGACGAAGGCTCGCTTCCAATGCGTTCAAATAGTGTTCAGTCCGATTGAGCTCAATCACGCTCAGTTACCCTGGTTGGCAGAATGTGAAAGCCACGTCTCAAGAATGAGGGCCGCGGCCATTTGATCTTTGACCTTACGAAAATCGACCGAGCGCTTGGGCCGCTCGGCATAAAAAAGACTCTGGGATTCCCGGGTGGACAAGGCTTCGTCCATGAAATGAACCGGCAACCCGAACCGCTCTTCAAGATCCCGGGCAAATCTCGCGATTTCCTCAATCATAGGATTCTTGGGCTGCGATTCATCCAAAGGAACGGGCGTACCCACCACCAAACCCTCCGGAAGCCAGGTTTTCACCAGGCGTTC
>CAYFOC010000238.1:0-2700 GCA_964344615.1 uncultured Methylococcus sp. | reverse complement strand
CGTGGCATCCACCACCTCAAGTCCCTTGACGGGATAGCGGCGAAGATCCAGCCAACCGGTGCGGGAGGCTTCCTGACCAAAATCTCTTTCGAGGGTTTCCCCAAGATCCTTGAGCCCTGGAATCAGGTCTTCCATGAGCTCTGCGATCGGCGAATGGATTTCAGGGTGCACGAGACGCTTGATCTGGTAGGCGAGATCTTCGGCCGTGACCGTTCTTGAGGCCGTTTCTGGAAAATCGGCAAGGGTTCGGATGCGATCCAGCGCTTCAGAAGAAAGCGCGTGATAGCGAAAGCGCCCCCCGGAATCTTTCACAAAGGCCGGATGCGGGGCGTATTGAAGATCCGGGCGCAGCCGAATCTCGTAGATGCTTTCGGCGATCTCGGTTTCAGGTGCCGTTTCAGGGAGCATTTTCCCCTTGGCATCCCGATAGGTGAGATTAGGCAAGGCACTGGCGGCCAAAGGTTCCAGAACATAGGGCCGCTTCAGGTAGGCATATTGCAGCGGTGGCTCCACCACTTGGGCAATCACCTCGTATTCGTTGGCGCTGTAGGCCCGGGCCGGATCAAGGTGCTTGGGACGCTCCTCAAAGGAGGTGTACAGCGTCCGGGATCTCGCATCACTGGCGGGATAGGGATTGTTCGGGGGTTGGCCGCAGCCACTCCCTCCGAGCATCAGGCCGACCAGGATCAAAGGCCGCAAAAACCCCCACCCCCCCTCGGCAAGGGGTCTCACATCACTGATTCGACACGTATCCTTGAAGTACCCAGTCATAGGCCAAGTATAGGCTTTTTGGCCAAAAACCCCGTAAAGCTCCGGGTCTTGTATAATTGACCCATTGTCCGGAGGAAGCGATGCCCGTTGCGGGGCGCGGCGTCCTTCAGGCGCAGTACCTTCTTTTCATTACATTCAGGATTCTTCATGTCTAAGAACGTTCTCGCACTGCTCTCTGGCCTCGTTTTCATGACTGGCGTATCAGCCGCAGACCTCAAGATCGGCGTTGTCGATCTCCGCAAGCTGATCGATCAGTCCGCTCAGAGCCAGAAGTCGCAGGCAGATCTCAAGAAGGAGTTTCAGCCCAAGGAAACCAAGCTGGTCAACGAGCAGAAGGAACTGAAGAAGCTCGAAGAAAAGCTTGAAAAGGACGCGGCGGTCATGAGCGATGCCGACAAGCGCAAGACCGAAAAGGAACTGATCGATCGTAGCCGCGACTTCAAGCGCGAAATGGACGAAATGCGTCAGGAATATGGCATGCGCGCCAATCAGGAAATGGCCAAGATCCAGAAGATCATCCAGGATGCCATCCAGACGGTTGCCAAGGATGGAAACTTTGACCTGATCCTGGTTGATGGCGTTGCCTTTGCAAAAGACGGCCTGAATGTGACCGATCTGGTTGAAAAGCATCTGGCAGGCGGCCTGAAGAAGTAAGACGTTTCCTATCCATTCACGAATTCGACGACAGGTCACCCTTTGGATATCCAAGAGATCAAGGAGTATTTACCTCACCGTTACCCGTTCCTTCTGGTGGATCGGGTCCTTGAGGTCGAACCCGGCAAGCGTCTGCTTGCCATCAAGAACGTAACGGCCAACGAACCTTTCTTCCTCGGCCATTTCCCCAAGGTCCCGATCATGCCGGGCGTCCTCATCATTGAAGCGCTCGCGCAGGCCACCGGCCTTCTCGCCGGTCGCTCCATGGCAGGACTCGTGGGCAAGAACCGGACCTATTACCTCGTCGGCCTCGACAAGGTTCGCTTCAAGCGTCCGGTCGTGCCAGGGGATCAGCTCCGCCTTGAGGCCTCCTACGTGCGCCACAAGCGCAACATATGGGCCTTTGAGTGCCGTGCCGAAGTGGACGGCGAATTCGTCGCCAGCGCAGAAATCATGTGCGCGGCGGCGGAAGAGGAGCAGGGCGCTTGATTCATCCAGCGGCCATCATTGATCCGGCCGCCATCCTTGGGGAAGGGGTCGAGATCGGCCCCTTCTCGGTCATCGGACCCGACGTCGAAATCGGCGCGGGGACGGTGATCGGTCCTCATGTCGTGATCCGGGGCCCGACCCGCATCGGTCGCGACAACCGGATTTTCCAGTTTGCCTCCATCGGTGAAGACCCCCAGGACAAGAAGTATCGGGGGGAAGTGACGCGGCTTGAAATCGGGGATCGCAACGTGATCCGCGAATACGCAACGCTCCACCGCGGCACGGTCCAGGATTCCTCGCTCACCCGCATCGGTGACGACAATCTTCTGATGGCCTACACCCATGTGGCCCATGACTGCATGATTGGCAACGGCATCATCATGGCGAACGGGGCCTCCCTCGCCGGTCACGTCCTCGTCGAGGACCTGGCGATTCTGGGAGGATTCTCCCTGGTGCATCAGTTCTGCCGAATCGGGCGACAAAGTTTCTCCGGCATGGGCAGCGTCATCAGCCGCGACATCCCCCCCTACGTCATGGTCGGCGGAAGCCCGACCCGCCCGCGTGGCATCAACACCGTAGGCCTTGAACGGAAGGGCTACAACTCGGATGCGGTGCTGCAGATCAAGCGCGCCTTCAAGATTCTCTACAAATCCCGCCTGAAGCTCGAAGAAGCCATCGAGCAACTTCAGGGGATGGCCGTGAATTCACCCGAAATTGCCCCGATGCTGGATTTTCTCCGGCAAAGCGGTCGCAGCATCATCCGTTAAGCGATCAACCGAGGGGATG
>CAYFOC010000237.1:0-2708 GCA_964344615.1 uncultured Methylococcus sp. | reverse complement strand
TGGTGGATGCCCGTCTTAAGGACGGATCGCGATTTAACGCCATCATTCCGCCCTTAGCGCTGGATGGACCAACAGTCTCAATCCGTCGGTTTCCCGTCGAACGACTCAAGATGCGCGATCTGGTGAACTATGGATCGCTGACGCCCCAAGCGGCTGATGTTCTAGCCGGAATTGTTCGAAGCCGCCTGAATGTCCTGATCTCCGGTGGCACGGGCTCTGGAAAAACCACAATGCTTAATGTGATGTCAGGGTACATTCAGGAGGATGAACGCATCATCACCATTGAAGACGCGGCTGAACTTCAACTACAGCAGGCCCATGTTGTTCGGCTTGAAACGCGTCCTGCCAATGTGGAGGGGAGGGGTTCCATCTCACAGCGGGAACTGGTGAAGAATGCCCTGCGTATGCGGCCGGAACGCATCATTTTGGGTGAGGTCCGTGGGGATGAGGCATTCGATATGCTGCAAGCCATGAATACCGGTCATGATGGATCTTTGGCCACGATTCACGCCAATTCACCTCGTGATTGTATGGCGCGTCTTGAAAGTATGGTGGCCATGACGGGTATGGATCTTCCGGCCAAAATGGTCCGCCAGCAGATTTCCTCCGCGGTCAATGTCGTGGTGCAGGTGGCCCGTCTAGAGGATGGCCAGCGCAAGTTGATCAGTATTTCTGAAATTCAGGGCATGGAAGGCGATGTCATTACACTCTCTGAAATTTTTGCATTCAAACGCCGCGGAGTCACGAGTGATGGCAAGGTCATCGGCGTGGTGGAAGCAACCGGTGTCGTACCGATGTTCCATGAAAAACTCCAGCTTCGAGGAATCAACATTCCCATTGAGAGTTATGCGCCGGAAGACATTTCAACTGGAGAAAACGCATGAACGATTTCTCACTGGCGCTATTCACCTTGTTGATCTTTGGAGCTGTTTTCGCTCTTGTTCTCGCCATAGGACTCAGCCGCTCAAGGCGTCCCGGGCAGGAGGCTATAGCTCGGAGGCTCACCCAGGTTGCGACAGAGGAGCCCTCGCGAACTGAGCTAAATTTGTTGCGAGATCGTTACCGAAGCCACCTCCCATGGTTTGATCGATGGCTCATCCGAATTCCCGGTGTCGAGCGGCATGTCGACTATGGGCGCTATTCGGAGTCCATCCTTAAGCTCCGTCATCATGCCATGTGGACCCTGGCGCTCTCTGCCATATCGGCTGGTGCGACGTTCAGCGCAACACAAGACCCTCAGTTGGCCTTGGGTTTGGGGTTTGTTTTGGGATCTTTCCCTTTTCTTCGTTTGAATTGGCTGGCAGAAAAACGCCTTTCAGCCTTTGAAGCACAGCTCCCCGAGGCATTGGAAGCCATCACCCGGGCGCTTCGGGCCGGTTACCCCTTGATGGATGCCGTCAAACTGGTCTCTGAAGAAATGACGGATCCACTAGCGGCGGAGTTCAAAATCCTTTTCGAGGAAATTAATGCAGGCGTGGATTTACGCAATGCCTTCATGTCGCTTCGAAATCGAGTTCCGAGTGTTTCGCTAATGGCATTCACAACTTCCGTTCTTCTTCAAAGAGAGACGGGGGGTAATCTCACCGAAACCCTGAGCAAGATCAGCTTGATCATCCGCAAACGCTTCACGTTTGAGCGCAATGTTCGGACGCTCACGGCCGAGGGGCGAATGTCAGCCTGGGTGCTAGGTCTTCTTCCCCTCGGGCTTTACGTCATGTTTTACATCATGAATCCGGATTACGCGTCGCTTCTGATTACCGATCCCCAGGGTCGTAAGGTAGCGTTGATCGGTGTCGGGTTTCTCGCCTGCGGCAGCCTTTGGCTTCGACGCATCATCCGGGCGGACCTCTGAGGGTGCTTATGGACGCATGGATTTCGAGAATCGACAGCAATGATCTGGATCTTCTGGCGGTAATCTTGCTCAGTTTGGCGATGCTGCTGATGTTTTCAGAGAAGGTTAAACGCGATCGAATTCGGCTGAGGCTTAGTCCAACTGTTCGAAGGAAATCGGCTGGAACCACGTTCTCGATGGATATTTGGGATGCCATTTTGAGAGTCGTGGAGCGGGCACGGTTCGTGGTCCCGGGCAACAGCAAGGAGTTGGAAGTCACGCTGCAAAGGCTGAGCTATGCGGGATTTCGCGATGATCGGTCCCCCATCCTGTATTACGCCATTCGCATTGCTTCCATTGTAGTTTTACCGGTGATTGGGTTGCTCATTTTTTCTCAGACCCAACTACCTCAAATCAAAGTGATGATTTACACCTTGTGTCTTGCGGGTTCCGGTCTCATTTTGCCGAGTTATGTGCTCGACAAGTTGGTCGAGAGAAGACAGCTGCTCCTAAAAAATGCGTTGCCGGATGCGCTGGATCTCCTGGTGGTGTGTTCAGAAGCGGGCTTGGGGCTGAATCAAGCCTTAGGGCGTGTCGGTCGCGAAATCGAAGTGATTCATCCCGAACTTTCACAGGAACTGAACCAGGTTACAGCAGAAATTCTTGGCGGTTTGGAACGGGAAACCGCGCTTTACAACATGTTTGTGAGAACGGGACTCGATGCCATCAAGTCGCTGGTACTCGTGATTAATCAGACCATCAAGCTTGGAACCAGTATTGCCGATACCTTGAGGCTTTATTCCGAAGAATACCGGGAAACTCGGATGCAAGCGGCAGAGGAAAACGCTGCCAAGATGAGTACCAAGATGATTTTTCC
>CAYFOC010000236.1:0-2710 GCA_964344615.1 uncultured Methylococcus sp. | reverse complement strand
GCGGAGACGTCTCTCCAACGCCTGATCCGTTTTGATCCTTGAGGTTTCCGATGCGTTGTTTTTTCCCGTTCAGGCTCTTCCCTTGGATTGCAGGACTCGTTTTGAGCCTGCTCGCATCCACGGGATTCGCCCAGGAAAAAGGCTTCGATCCGGTCACCAAAAGCGCCCGGACCCTTCAGGCTGAATGGACAGAGGTTTTCTATCTGGCTCCTCGCAGCGAACACGTTTCACGCTATCGAAAGCTCCTCGAAAAAATCCGGGCGCTCAAGGCCCAGCATCCGGAGCGAGCAGAACCCCTGATTGTCGAAGCCATCATCCTCTGCACCTACAGTGCCGCAGCCTTGGGGCTCGACACCATCGAAATGCTCGAGCAGTCGCGAGATCTTTTGAAAACAGCCATCGATCGTGACCCCAAAGCGTTGGAGGGTGCTGCCTTCGTGACACTGGGCAATCTCTACCGAAAACTCCCGGGATGGCCCATCCTCTTCGGCGACCGGAAAGTCGCCAAGGAGTATCTCAGCACCGGGGTCAGGCTCTTTCCTCACGGGATCGACACCAATTTCTTCATGGGCGAATTCCTGATGGAGGATGGGGACACCAAGACCGCGGTTCCTTATTTCGAGAAGGCCGCCCTGGCCCCGATTCGGCCCACCCTTCGCATTTCCGATGAGCGTGTCCACAAGGAAGCCCAAGAAGCCTTGAACCTGGCCCGGGGGGGCAAGGGGACGCGCTCGGAATCCTTCGGTGAATTCACACCCTCCTTTCGCTGAGATCGTCGATGTCTGAGCCCGCGCTTTCCTTCAACGAACTTCCATCCCCATTGAGGGATCCCGCCGAAGCGCTGTGGGCCCGCTTTCTTGAGACCCGTGGCGCGGACAGGCCCTTGTCCCTTCCAGACCCCTTGGAGCAGAGCCTTCCGCTGATTCTCGCCGCATCGCCCTTCATCGCGCACGAAATCACCCGCGATGCCGCACTCCTTCAAACCCTGATTGAGGAGAATCTTCTCTCACGATCCCGTGAAGAGGGCGAAATTCGGAGCGTACTCCGGCAAGCTCTTGCAGAAGCCTCGGAGGATGAGGCCCTCATGAAGGGGCTCAGAAAGATTCGAAACCTTGAAATGGTTCGAATTGCCTGGCGGGATATTGCGGGCTGGGCGCCCCTTGAAGAAACCCTTCGGGATCTCTCCCTCCTGGCCGAAGCCGCGGTCGACAGCGCCCTTGAGGTTCTCTTCGCCGCCGCGACCGAACGCTTCGGGACCCCTATCAACCGGGAAGGGGAACCCCAGACCCTCGTGGTGCTCGGTATGGGCAAGCTCGGAGCCCGGGAACTCAACTTTTCCTCCGACATCGACCTGATCCTGGCCTTTCGTGATGATGGCATCCTGGAAGACCGAAAGGCGACGACCTACACGGAGTTCTACACCCGCCTCGCCCGAAACCTCGTGCGGGTCCTCGGGGAAAATACCGAGGATGGCTTCGTCTTCCGGGTCGACACCCGTTTGCGCCCTTTCGGCGATTCAGGCCCCCTGGTCATGTCCTTTGACGCGTTTGAGCACTACTACGAAGGGCAGGCCCGCGAATGGGAGCGCTACGCCATGATCAAGGCCAAGGCCATTGCCGGCGATCCCCGGGGCGGAGCAGAAATCGAGGCGTTCCTGCGACCCTTTGTCTACCGCCGCTATCTCGACTATCGGGCTTTTGGGGAACTCCGAAATCTCAAGCGGATGATCACTCAGGAACTGGTCCGAAAAGGCGATGGGGAAAACGTCAAATTGGGACGGGGCGGTATTCGCGAAATCGAATTCATCGGCCAGGCCTTCCAGCTCATTCGGGGAGGAACCGAAAAGTCGCTGCAGCAACGGGGCATTCTGGCTGTCCTGACCACGCTCGGCGAACTGGGGTTGCTCCCCTCTGAGACCGCCGAAAGGCTCAAGACCCACTACCGAACCTTGAGACTGGTCGAAAACCGCCTGCAGGAGTACCGGGATCAACAGACCCACACCCTGCCAAAATCCCCGGAAGCCCAATGGGCCCTGGCCCATGCCCTGGGGTTTACGGACTACGAAACCTTTCTCAGCAGCCTGAATGCGGTCCAGGACGAAGTGCATGCCGTCTTTGAAGACGTCATTCGCGCAGAGGCCGATAGCGGAAAAAATCCGTTCCCGCTCGATGGGACGCCTGAGGTCCTCTGCGAAGCACTGATCGCCCTTGAAATCGAGGATCCCGAATCGTTGTTGCCCGCCTTGGAGGCCTTCAGGACCTCATCGGCAATCAGACGGCTTTCAGCGCGTGGCGATAGCGAAATTCGACGACTGCTTCCTTCGCTCCTGCAGGATGTCGAGGCGCAGCCCCATCGCCTTCAGACGCTGGAGCGGCTTTTCAAGGTACTTGAGGCCATTGCGAGCCGGAATGTCTACGTGACCTTGTTGGCTGAAAATCCGACGGCCAGAACCCGCCTGGTCGCGCTGTTGTCGGCCAGCCCCTGGTTTGCCACCACCTTGGGACGACATCCGATTCTGCTCGATGAGCTGCTGGATCCCCGGAATTTCATGGCGCCAATCACGCCGGAGGCCCTTGAAAGGGACCTGGCCCGAAAACTTGAAGGAATCGATCCCGAAGACCTTGAAGCCTTCATGATTGCACTGCGTCACTATCGCAATGCCGTCGTGCTCCGCATCGCGGCCGCCGACATCGCAGAATCCCTGCCTTTG
>CAYFOC010000235.1:0-2714 GCA_964344615.1 uncultured Methylococcus sp. | reverse complement strand
TGTCAGCCAGTCGGTATTCATCCTTTTTGGCGAGAGCCAGTGGCCAGAAATGCGGTGGTGTCCAGATGAAGATCAGGAGAAACAGCAAGAGCGAATGAGGGTCGACAGTTCCTGTGATCGCGCACCAGCCCAGAACAGGCGGGGCGGCTCCTGCTGCGCCACCGATGACGATGTTCTGTGTGGTGACTCGCTTGAGATAGCGTGTATAGATGACGGCATAGCCGATCAGAGATACGAAGGTCAGGACGGCCGTAAGGGGGTTGACCCACACCCAGAGCAGCACCATCGAAATGATGCCAAGCAGCACCGCGAAGCGATTGGCGGCGCGGGGTGTCAGCTGAGATTGGGGGAGAGGGCGGTCCTCGGTCCGGCCCATCTTGCGGTCGATTTCACGATCATAGACATGGTTCAGGGCGGCCGCAGAGGCTGCTGCAAGTCCAATTCCAAGGGCGCCGACGAGCGTTTCGACCAAGGGAGGCCAGCCGGGAACAGCCATGAACATGCCGATGATGGCAGTAAACACGATGGCGGTGACGACGCGAAGCTTGCAGAGGCCGAGATAAGCCCTCCAGCGGGGCGTTCTGATCTTTGATGTCTGGCTTTGTGTCATGAAAGCTTTTTTGCGGTTCTTTATGAAGACCCTCACGGGAACCTTTTGCCCAGGGTCGCATGTCTATAATACCTGCTTGTGTTCGCCCCGACCGTTCCAATGGGGCCAACCGGTGGTTTTTTAAGGATTCAGGGAGATCGGCAACATGCGTGGTTTGCGTCTTGGCTTGGCCCTAGGGCTCTTGCCGCTGACCGTTGGGGCTACAGAGCCCAGGATTGTCGAAGCCAAACTCGACAACGGGCTCAAGATACTGGTTCAAGAAGACCACCGTGCTCCGGTCGTCGTGTCCCAGGTCTGGTACAAGGTCGGTGCCAGCAGCGAGTATGCGGGCGTGACGGGTGTGTCTCACATGTTGGAACACATGATGTTCAAGGGGACCGCTCGCCATCCCGGCGGAGATTTTTCGAAGATCGTGGCCGCCAACGGGGGTCGTGAGAATGCCTTTACCAGTCAGGACTACACGACGTATTTCCAGATGCTGGAGCGCTCCAAGTTACCAGTGAGCCTGGAGCTTGAAGCTGATCGCATGCGAAATCTCAAATTTATCGAGAGCGAATACGAAAAGGAACATGCGGTGGTTCTGGAGGAGCGGAGACTGCGGACGGACGATCAACCGCATGCCAAGCTTCAGGAGCATTTCGATGCGGTGGCCTACACCAACAGTCCCTACCGCAACCCCGTCATCGGATGGCCCGATGATATTACCCATCTGAGCCTTGATCAGGTCAAGAAGTGGTACCAACTCTGGTACGCCCCGAATAATGCCACCCTCGTGGTGGTCGGCGATGTCCGTCCGGAGGATGTCATTCGTGAGGCCAAGAAGCAGTTTGGTCCCCTAAAGCCCAGTGTCTTGCCACCGGTCAGGCATGAGGATGAAGTGGAGCAATTGGGCGTACGACGGATGACGGTCCGGCTCCCCGCAAAACTCCCTCATCTCCTGATGGGATACAAGGCTCCTTCGCTGAAGACCGTGAAGGATGAGAAGGAATCTTATGCGCTGGAAGTGGCGGCCGGGATCCTGGATGGGGGCAATAGCGCGCGTTTTTCCAAGAATCTGGTTCGGGGGCAGCAAATTGCCGCGTCCACTGGCGTGGGCTATGAGCTGTATGCTCGCTTGGATACGCTGTTCATGATTGAGGCAACCCCGGTTCAGGGGCAGAGCGTGGACGCCCTTGAGTCGGCCCTGCTGGCTCAGGTGAAAAAGCTCCAGGACGAACCCGTTTCGGAAGATGAACTTAACCGGGTCAAGGCGCAAGTGCTCGCAAATCATGTGTTTCAGCTAGATTCTGCCTTCTATCAGGCTATGCAGCTTGGAACAGCCGAGACCGTGGGCCTCGGCTGGAAAAAAATTGCCGAGTACGAAACCAAGGTGAATGAGGTGACGGCGGCTGATATCCAGTCAGCGGTCAGAAAATATCTCGTGGATGATCGCCTGACCCTTGCACGTCTTGAACCTCTGCCATTGCCTGAGGGCGCCTCAGTACCGGAAGCTCCGGCAATCGGGGGTGGTCATGTCCGTTAATATCAGCGTAAATCCGATGCGTTCACTTCTTTCCCTGGTCCTTCTGATAGGCAGTATCGCGGTTGCCGAAGCGGTTCCTGAGATCCAGAACTGGTCGACGCCCAATGGTGGCAAGGTCCTTTTCGTCCAGACGGAAGGGCTCCCGATGCTGGATCTTCGAATGGTTTTTGACGCCGGAAGCAGTCGAGATGACCGCGCTTTTGGCATTGCGGCACTGACAGCCGGGATGCTGGACAGCGGTGCGGGTGACCTTGATGCGGATACGATTGCAGAGCGTCTTGACGCCATTGGTGCCATTCTTTCAAGCGGCGCCTCGCGGGATTCTGCGCATGTGGCCCTCAGAACCCTGACGGACCCTCCAAAACTCAAGGCAGCGCTGGACGTTTTTGAAACGGTCATCAGTCAGCCCCGGTTTGAAAGCAAGGACTTTGAGCGAGAAAAGAACCGAGTCCTTCTTGGGATCCAGCAAAAGGGGGAAGATCCCGGCGAGATCGCTGAAATCGCCTTCATGAATGCCATTTATGGTGATCATCCCTATGCCCATCCGGTCGAGGGCGTGAAGGAAACCGTAGAAAAGCTCTC
>CAYFOC010000234.1:0-2716 GCA_964344615.1 uncultured Methylococcus sp. | reverse complement strand
CTCTTTTGGCCTACGCCAATAATCGAATGGAAACCACCTATCCCTCGCAGAGTGCACTTGCAGCGCTGGAAAGTGCTGCAAATCAAGCGCTCAGCGACCTGAGCGGCCGCCATCCCTGCCCAAAGCTCGAAGGTCAGCAGGGCCCCTTGCGGGCTTTGGCTGATCGTTTTGCTGCATGGCTTTCTCGGCAAAATCTCAGGACCGTTCTCGCCTGGCACTTCCTCAACGGCCATCAAAATCCCTGGGCCTCCCTGGCGGATGCGCTTGTGGTCACTGATCGGCATTACCTGACGCTGGTGAAAAACCGCTTCGCGGCAATGGCTATCGGCTGGATCAGCTTTCTGGTTGCAACGCCCCTGCTTCAAAAAGGTATCGAGATCCTGGTCTCGGACATCCCCATCCAGATGGGCCCATGGCCACTGATTGCCGAAGATGCCTTGCTGCAACTTTTCCTGCCTCTGGCCAAAAGAGAAGCCGGCACGGTTTCATCCGTCGATTTGTCGCAGACCTCCGAGGCGTTCGCCAAAATCGAAGCTTATTCTCGGGGGGATGCTTCCTGAGAGCCCCAATAATCCGGAGCCACCAATGGAGGTGGCTCCAAACCCCGGAATCGCATACAATTCCAAGGTTTAACGACAGGTAAGGATGAGCCCATGCGTGTAGTTCAAGAAGCGCTGACGTTTGACGATGTTCTCCTCATTCCCGCGCACTCCAGCGTGCTGCCACGGGATGTCAGCCTCGAAACCAAACTGACCCGCAACATCACTCTCAATATACCGCTGCTTTCAGCAGCCATGGATACTGTCACCGAAGGCCGTCTCGCCATCACCATTGCGCAAGAAGGCGGCATCGGCATCATCCACAAGAACATGAGCGTTGACCGACAGGCCTATGAGGTCAGCACGGTCAAAAAATATGAAAGTGGCGTCATCAAGGACCCCTTTACCGTCTCCCCCAACGCCACGATTCGGGAAGTTCTCGAACTGACCCGCGCCAAGGGCATCTCTGGCGTTCCCGTGGTCGATAACGGCGATCTGGTCGGCATTGTGACCAGCCGCGATCTTCGTTTCGAAACGCGCTTTGATGAATCCGTTGCCAAGGCGATGACGCCGAAGGAAAAACTGATCACCGTCAGGGAAGGCGCCAGCAAGGAAGAAGCGATTCGTCTTCTCCATCAGCACCGGATCGAAAAGGTATTGGTCGTCAATGACCGGTTCCAACTCCGGGGCATGATTACGGTCAAGGACATCCAAAAATCAAAGGATTACCCGCAGGCCTGCAAGGATGAGCAGGAAAGGCTTCGTGTCGGGGCGGCTGTTGGAACTGGAGCCGGTACCGAAGAACGGGTCGAAGCCCTTGCTGCAGCCGGCGTAGATGTTGTGGTTGTTGATACCGCGCATGGGCACTCTCAAGGCGTTCTGGACCGTGTCCGCTGGGTGAAGACCCACTTCCCGCAGATTCAGGTCATCGGCGGAAACATCGCAACCGGTGACGCCGCAAGGGCCCTCATGGAAGCCGGAGCTGATGCCGTCAAAGTCGGTATTGGCCCGGGATCCATCTGCACAACCCGCATCGTCGCAGGCGTCGGAATCCCACAAATCACGGCCGTCGCCAATGTGGCGGAAGCCCTCAAGGGAACTGGAATTCCCCTGATTGCTGACGGCGGCATTCGGTATTCAGGCGATGTAGCCAAGGCACTGGCCGCGGGTGCCCATACGATCATGTTGGGCGGTCTCTTCGCCGGAACAGAAGAAGCGCCTGGTGAGGTCGAACTTTTCCAGGGCCGCTCCTACAAGAGTTACCGCGGCATGGGCTCTTTGGGCGCCATGTCTCAAAGCCAGGGCTCCAGCGATCGCTATTTCCAGGAAAGCACGGATGCCGAGAAGCTGGTTCCGGAAGGCATCGAAGGACGCGTCCCCTACAAGGGATCCATGGTTTCCATCCTTCACCAGTTGGTCGGCGGTGTCCGCTCGGCCATGGGCTATACCGGTTGCCGCACGATCGAAGAAATGCGTAACAACGCCTGCTTCGTTCGAGTCACTTCCGCAGGTATGCGTGAGAGCCACGTCCACGACGTGACGATCACCAAGGAAGCACCGAACTACTCTCACGACTGATTCAGCGGGCGTGGGCTTTCTGAAGCCTTCGCCCAGAACCTCTTTCACGCTCCGCAAGGAGATGGAATTCCGATGCAGAACATCCACGCCGACAAGATCCTGATCCTCGATTTCGGATCGCAGTACACCCAGTTGATCGCAAGACGCGTCCGTGAAATCGGGGTCTACTCCGAGATTCACCCGTGGGATTGCGATGCGGCCTTCATAAAGGACTTCGGCGCCAAGGCGATCATCCTGTCCGGGGGACCCGAAACGGTCACGCTGGCCGATACACCCCGTGCAGCGTCCATCGTTTTTGATCTCGGCATTCCGGTTCTGGGCATCTGCTACGGCATGCAGACCATGGCCACTCAGTTGGGCGGCAAGGTGGAAGCCGCTGATCATCGCGAATTTGGCTACGCCCAGGTGCGCGCCCATGCGCACTCGAAGCTGCTCAGCAATATCGAAGACCACACCAGCCCTGAAGGATTTGGATTGCTGGATGTCTGGATGAGCCATGGCGATCAGGTGACCGAACTCCCTCCAGGCTTTGTGCGGATTGCATCCACTGGTACGGCTCCCATCGCCGGGATGGCCGATGAAAGTCGGGGCTTCTATGC
>CAYFOC010000233.1:0-2744 GCA_964344615.1 uncultured Methylococcus sp. | reverse complement strand
CGCTTTGGATGGCGCCGTTGTGGGTTGGATCGCCATTGCAGGGTATAACCAGATCACTCAATGGCTTGCTCAGCACAGGGCATTGGGGCAGGGGGACGAACTGCTTGCCCTGGGTATCGGTGCATGGCTAGGCCCTGAACCCTTCATCTGGGTCTTATTCAAGGGCTTATTGATCAGCCTCTGGTTTTTGATCGTCATCAGAGGGCTGTCAGCTAAATGGCTTGAAGTGATTCCATTTGCGCCCATGCTCGCGGTGCCCACCCTGGTCACCGTTTTGCATGCCGGCACCGCCTATCACGCCCCTCAACTGACCTGGGGCTAAGCGCATGACTCAAAATTTTAAAGTCATGCTGCTGAGTTTCGATACGCAACAATGCGAGCACGCCAATGCACTGTTATCGAATCTAAAAGAGGTGGAATCCGAGATCGTCCAACTGGATGACAATTTTGCGCATCAATTTCAATCCATCCCACTCACGAGCAAGGCCAATCTGGTGCTCTATTTCCTCGGGCCAGAACCCGAGAACGAACTCCGTCAACTCGTTCGGACCAATCCCGCTCAAAGGCCCCATCAGCTGATTCTGATCAGTGACAAGCCAGATGATCCCATTCAAACCCTGCGATTGTCTCTGCAGTTGGGCGCACTTGATCACTTGATGCGACCCTTTACCCATAAGGAACTGCTCTCGGCGGTCCAAAAGAGCTTGGACGATCGTAAGCGTGTGATTAAGGAAGAGGCTCAAATTATCACCTGTGTCAGTCCGGGTGGAGGCTTTGGTTGTTCGAGCCTTTGTGCCGGACTCGCCGTTGCCATGGAGACCTTGCAATCACGGTCAACCTTACTGCTCGATCTCAATCTCCAGTTCGGTACTCAATACCTCTACCATGATCTGACGCCGGATAAGGGACTTAAGGAAGCCATCGAAAACATCGAAACTCTGGATCCCACTGCTTTGGCGGGATATGTCACACGCCACGAATCAGGGGTCGATCATCTCGGCATATTGCCTGATCAATTGATACTCATGGATGAAATTGATCGAGGCGATCTGGTTAAACTGATTAACCTGCTCGCCCAGGCTTATGAAGTCCTCATTATCGATTTGCCCGGTCATGTGGATGCGCTCTTCAGTCTCATGATGGAGCGTTCTTCAAACATCGTGCTCGTCCTGAAACAGGATGTTCGCAGCGTCAATCTTGGCCTAAAGCTCACTAATCTCCTGAAATCCGATCTTGATGTTCCCGTAGCCAAACTCTCAGTCGTCATTAATCAGGCTGATACCAAGCAACTGGTGAGCGAACAGGACGTCCATAAAGCGCTTGCGCTCGAAGTGATTGCCAAGATTCCCTTTGATCCACAGGCCTTTAAACGGTCCGCCAATCTTGGCGTTCCCATCCTTAAACAAGCGCCAAAGGGCAGTATTTCAAAAGCCTACTTGGCGCTTTCCGATCAGCTCACGCCTAAGAATGAAGAAGAATCCCGCAACGACAGCCTGGTTCAGTGGTTCCTGAATCGTCTTAAGAGGTTAGCCGCGTGAGTCTTAAGGAGCGTTTGTTATCAGGGCGTTCGACGGCTGTACTACCCGCCCTCGAGGAAGTGAATCATTCCATGAGTAAACCGAATTTTTTTGAAACCACTTCAATCGCTCCAGAAAAAGAGTGGTCTTTGGCAGAACGTCTGGCTTGGGGCGCACTGCATGAAGCAGAACTCGAATGGCAGTACCGCGTTCATGCCGACATTCTCAATATGATGGATCTCTCCATCATCAGCCAGATTGAACCTACACAAGCTCAGGAGCAAATCAGGCAACTGACCTCAAAATTGCTTGATCAATACAAGGCACCCCTCAATGCTCAAGTCCGATCGGTGCTAAGCAAGAATATTGAATCCGAAATTTTGGGACTCGGCCCCATCGACCCCTTGCTCGAAGATCCCACCGTGAGTGACATCATGATCAATGGCTATGATCATGTCTATGTCGAACGGCGCGGAAAAACGGTCCTGACCCCCATCCGGTTTAAAGATGATGCTCATCTGCTCAAGATCATAGAGCGCATCGTGTCCCACGTGGGCCGCCGCATTGATGAATCCACACCGATGGTGGATGCACGCCTTAAAGATGGTTCTCGGTTCAATGCCATCATCCCCCCCCTGGCACTGGATGGGCCCTGTGTCTCGATTCGCCGCTTCCCCGTCGACCGACTGAAGATGAAGGATCTGGTTCGTTATGAATCATTAACGCCGGGTATTGCCGATGTTCTTGCCGGTGTCGTTCGATCACGAATGAATGTCCTCATCTCAGGAGGAACAGGATCCGGAAAGACCACCTTATTGAACGTACTCTCGGGCTATATTCAGAGCGATGAGAGAATCATCACGATTGAGGATGCGGCCGAACTTCAACTGCAACAGCCTCATGTCGTGCGTCTCGAGACCCGCCCACAGAATGTAGAAGGCCGAGGCTCCATCACTCAGCGCGATCTCGTGAAAAACGCACTGCGTATGCGGCCAGAGCGCATCATTTTGGGTGAGGTCCGTGGAGATGAAGCGTTCGACATGCTCCAGGCTATGAATACGGGCCATGACGGTTCATTAGCGACCATTCACGCCAATACCCCTCGAGATGCTCTGGCGCGTCTGGAAAGCATGATTGCCATGTGTGGCGTGGATATGCCCATCCGTATGGTGCGCCAGCAAATTGCCTCTGCCATTGATGTGATCATTCAGGTCTCAAGGCTTGAAG
>CAYFOC010000232.1:0-2746 GCA_964344615.1 uncultured Methylococcus sp. | reverse complement strand
GAAGCCATTCGCATTAACCCATCTCTTGCTGAAGCGCACAGTAATCTCGGTGCCATTTTCAAGGAACTCGGAAATCTTGAACAATCAGAACTTAGCTGTAGAGAAGCAATCCGCCTGAAACCCAACCATGCAGAGGCACACTGCAATCTAGCAAATACGCTGAGAGAGCTTGGCCGGCCTGATGAGTCAGAAAAGAGCTACAAGACCGCTATTCAGATCAAACCGGACTACATCGAAGCCCGCAGCAACCTCCTGTTTCACTTAAGCGGCCTCGAGAAATCAGACCCTTCCGAATACCTTGAACATGCAAAGGAATGCGGCCGGTTGATTGCCATGAAACCTGCTGCAAGCTTTACTGAATGGCGTCTTGATCCCCATCCGGAAAGACTGCGTGTCGGCATCGTGTCTGGGGATCTGCACAATCATCCGGTAGGGTACTTTTTAGAGGGAATTTGCAAAAATCTTGACCCTGCCCGAATCGAATTAGTGGCGTTCTCGACAACGCCTGTCGAGGACGAGCTCACGGCTCGCATCAAGCCGTTCTTCCGCGAATGGCACCCCCTTTATGGGGCGAATGATGAAGCTGCCAGTCGAAAAATAAATGATGCCAAAATCAATGTACTGATCGATCTCTCTGGTCATACCGCTGGCAATAGATTAGGGGTCTTTGCCTATAAGCCCGCCCCAGTACAAGTTTCATGGTTGGGTTATTGGGCCTCTACGGGACTTGAATCTATCGATTTTCTCCTAGGCGATCCATACGTCACGCCCGAAGGCGAAGATCATCTCTATACGGAATCCGTCTGGAGGCTCCCAGAGACACGATTCTGCTTCACAAAGCCGTCTTCGGAACATTCCATCGAGCCCTGGCCTTACCTTAGAAATGGATTCGTAACCTTCGGGTGCTTTAACAATCTCTCCAAAATGACGGATTCCGTGGTCGCCCTGTGGAGCAAGATTCTGCTGCTAGAGCCCACCGCAAAGCTTTTCCTGAAGTCAAAACAACTATCGGAGACTTCCGTAATCGAAAAGGTAAAGGCGAACTTTGCCAAGCACGGTGTCACTGGTGATCGAATAATCCTCGAGGGGCAATCTCCAAGAGACGAATACCTTGCGACCTATAACCGCATAGATATAGCCCTCGACCCCTTCCCCTATTCAGGGGGAACCTGTGATTACCAAGCGGGGTCATAGCCTTCTGTCTCGCCAAACTGAAAGCATCCTGCGAAACTCCGGATTAGCCGATTGGGTTGCCGAAAATGAGGATGACTATGTTGCCAAAGCGCTTTATTGGGTGAATAACGCCAAAGCCTTACCCGAAAAAAGCAACTTTCGGACAAAAGCCCTGTCATCTCCGATGTTTGACCCGTTACGCTTTGCCCGTTATTTCGAAGAGGCCCTTTGGGGGATGTGGCACAAAGCAAACAACGGATTGGCCCCAGACCGAACTTAAACGCTAAGCCTCATAACGTGAGTCACACCTTTTAGCGCTTACGTTTTAACCTGCCCACGTCTAAAATAAGAACATCACGGGATCGACAGCCCCCTCGAACTGACCCACTTTTCTGGTTCTTCCGCGAACCGGCCCCATCAAATTTGGCCATTATGGACAAAGCCCGAGACCTTTTTTCCTACCGAAAGTTTTGGGCACACCGTTTTGGTACCGCCAAACAGTTTCCGACCTCTCGCGCAGAAATGGAGGCCCTCGGGTGGGACTCTTGCGACATCATCATCGTTACAGGTGATGCCTACGTCGATCATCCCAGCTTTGGCATGGCCATCATTGGTCGCGTATTGGAAGCACAAGGCTTTCGCGTTGGAATCCTGGCTCAGCCAGACTGGACATCCGCAACTGATTTCAAGGCACTGGGCAAGCCGAACCTCTTTTTTGGCGTGACGGGCGGGAACATGGATTCCATGGTCAACCGCTACACCTCAGATAAAAAAATCAGGTCGAATGACGCCTATACCCCAGGTGGAGTAGCCGATAAACGACCCGACCGCTGCGTCACCGTTTATGCGCAGCGCTGCAGAGAAGCATTTAAGGACGTTCCGATTGTGCTGGGTGGGATTGAAGCCAGTCTCCGCCGCGTCGCTCACTACGATTACTGGTCGGACATGGTCCGTCGATCCGTTCTGGTCGATTCGAAAGCCGACCTTCTGGTTTTCGGCAACGGGGAAAGACAAGTCGTCGAGATCGCTCATCGATTAGCGGCGGGCGAACCTGTGCGAGATCTGACACGCATTCGGGGAACTGCCGTGATGCTGCGGGAGCCTTTGGATGAATCGGACGTCATCGATTCAAGCCATCTGGATCAGCCCGGTCCCACGGCACCTCACGTCGATCCCTATGCGATGAAAGCCGCTGGGTGCGCGACGTCCTCCGCACCTTCCGATGGGGCACCGATTTCTTTGCGCCGGAATAAGAAAACGGCCGAGGCCGTCCGCCTCCCCTCTTACGAGGCCTTAAAGGAAGACCCCATCCTCTATGCCCATGCCTCGCGCGTACTCCATCAGGAAACCAATCCTGGAAATGCCCGAGCCTTGGTCCAGCGACACGGGGAACGGGATGTTTTCATCAATCCGCCTCCTTTCCCTCTGACCACCGCTGAAATGGACAAGGTCTATGACCTGCCGTACTCAAGACTTCCCTACAAAGGGTATGGGCAAGCGAAGATCCCCGCCTTTGAGATGATTCAGCACTCGGTCAACATCATGCGCGGGTGCTTTGGCGGCTGCAGCTTCT
>CAYFOC010000231.1:0-2752 GCA_964344615.1 uncultured Methylococcus sp. | reverse complement strand
CTCAGGCTTGGCCAACCCTTTGAGAGTTCGGCATTCAACTGAATGAATTGCTCCATGCCTGCAGGTACTTCGTCTTCAGAGAAGATAGCGTTTGCGGGGCACTCCGGCTCGCAAAGCGTGCAATCGATACATTCGTCAGGATCGATGACCATGAAGTTAGGACCTTCATGGAAGCAATCCACAGGGCAAACATCTACACAATCGGTGTATTTGCACTTGATGCAGTTTTCGGTGACTACAAATGCCATGCTGAGACTCTAGCAGTGGGTGGGGCTTGAAGTGTCGCCCAAGAAGGGCAATATAAACCAGGGAGAGAGACTCTCGGCTGGTCTGAAATCATGGTGGCCAAGGACGGAATCGAACCGCCGACACGGGGATTTTCAATCCCCTGCTCTACCAACTGAGCTACTTGGCCCTGCGCGATCAAGTCGCCTATTTAAGCTTGAAACGAGGTCGACGTCAAGCCTCTATGGAGACGTTGGCGTTAATGAAGCGCTGAGTTTGCATTCTGACTCCGGCGAATCATAGCCGAGGGTATCGAGCGTATTGCTGGGATGGAGATAACCCTCGATTGGAGCAAAAGCGGCAATGGATCGGTCAGATCCGAGAAGAATGGGCTGGCGCATCTGGTGGTCCCACGAACGGAAGCTCAAGGGAACCCCCTTGAAGCCCGCCAGCGAGAAAGCGGGATCGAGCAACATTTCACGAACCCGATCTGGGGTCGTCGTGTGGCCACGTGTTGCCGCCTCTCCAAGGCTGCGTACAGCGAGCCACGCGGTGTAATCCTTTTCCTGCATGAGGCGGGCATATTTATCCCTGAATCGGGTTTGGAGTTGCAGTGCTCCCCAAGCTTCATGGGCTTTATGCCACGCACCAGCAACAAGACCTGCATCCCCCGTGACTAGTTTGGGTTGCCAGGTCCGGTAAGGGAAGAGGTCTGCAAACTGTTTCTGGTGATCGGCAACGAACACCAGATCATAGTCATCTCCTTGGGTGAAAACCGGGATTTCAGATTCGGGTGTTCGGCGATCTTCGAAATGGTAGGACCACGCCGTATCCTTGATGATCTTCGCGCCAAACTTTTTAGCTGAATGACGGGCTGCCTGGGCGACAAGCACATCTCGTTTATCTTGTCCGCTTACGAGAAACCACTTCTGCCAGTGCTTCTTAGCAAAATATTGAGCCAGAGCATCTGTGCGCATCGCATCACTTGGCATGATCAGAAAAACGTTTGCCTCACAATCACGACCGCGAAGGCGGTCATCGCTATTGGCGATATCCATGAGAATTGCATGGTTGGCTTCCGGAAGGCGAGCCATCTCGAGTAGGTCGGTGACCGGAAGGTCGAGGACAAAATAAGCCCTTTTTTCTGAAAGTAGTTTTTTAAACTGCTCCTTCAGAACCGAGATATCCTCGGAGATTATGGTCGTCAGCTTGAAGGTCTGTCCCGTGAATCGTCCCGTGGTATTGTCATCATCGATGCCCAATTCAGCTCCACGAATACCCGCATCCTGTATCGCCGGGTCAAAGAAAGGGCGAAGCTCTGCGCTCGGAGCCGACAGGCCAAGGTAGACGATCGAAAGGCTCCCATCATTTAAAGACGCGGCATCTTTGGCTAAAGGCTTCGATCCGATGTTCTTTGGCGCGGCAATCGACGTGGCTGAGTTACAAAGACCTAAGAAGAGACAGAGTGAAAAAGCGATTCGCCTGATCATGGAAATCGAACTCAGCGTAGATCACGATGACGGATCAAAACATCGTAGAGGCTTGATCCGAGTTTTTTGGAAAGCGCTTCCGTCAGGTAGACGGAACGATGTTGGCCGCCGGTGCAGCCAATAGCAATCGTGAGATAGCTCCGGTCATCGTCACGGAATTTTGGCGCCCAGTTCAGCATGAACTGTGAAACATCATTCAAAAAGGCCTGTACTTCAGGGATCTCATCCAGAAAGGCTCTGACCTCAGGATCACACCCTGTTTTGTCTCTCAACGTGGGCTCCCAGTGCGGATTGGGAAGGCAGCGGGCATCAAATGTGAAATCCGCGTCGATGGGCATCCCGTTTTTGTATCCAAACGACATGCAACAGACCGACATGCGGTGGTCGCTCCGGGTGCCAACCCTTTCTCTGATGAGATTCCTGAGTTGGTGAATGTTGGTATGGCTTGTATCGATCAAAAGGTCGGCACGGCTTGAGATCGGGGCCAAAAGCTCCTGCTCCCTTTCGATGGCCTCGATGAGGGAGTGGTCGCTGTCAGTCAGTGGATGCTTTCTCCGGGTCTCGCTGAACCGTTTGAGCAGCGTTTCCATGCCTGCCTTGAAGAACAGCACCTGACAGGAGATGCCAAGTTCACCCGCCAGGGTCAGTGTTTCGTGAAAATTCTGAAGGCTCTGGCTACGGTTGCGGGCATCAATGCTGATGGCAACCTTGCTGTAATCCTCATGACTTTCCTTGATGGCATCTCGAACGAAAGGCTCGAAGAGTGCTACCGGCAGGTTGTCGATACAGTAGTACCCGCTGTCTTCGAGGGTTTCGAGCGCGATACTTTTGCCAGAACCTGATAGTCCACTGACGATGATGAGGCGCAAGGTTGCATCTCCGAAAAGGTAAGTAACTACCTCAATGGTTGAGGTGCTTTTCTTTGTGCTTCAGAACCTGACGGTCCAATTTGTCGACCAGGTGGTCGATAGCCGCATAGAGATCTTCCTGCGTATCTTCGGCGAACAGATTGGCACCATTGATATGGACCGTGGCTT
>CAYFOC010000230.1:0-2765 GCA_964344615.1 uncultured Methylococcus sp. | reverse complement strand
ATCCTGATGCCGGGGCGCTCAAGAAGCGTTTCAAAGACCTCCGCCGTCAGAGGTTCCGGGGCCTCGCTGAATAATGAAAAGGCGGGATAGTCATCCAAAAGCTTAGCTCCCTGACCGGTCAGGATCTGCGATCACGCGGGACTTTCTATAAACTGGCCCGCGATCTCCACCCTGGGAAATGAGGATTATTCAAATGACAGCCATTTTATCCGTTCTCGCCGTCTTGGGATCGGCGATCTGGTACCACCAGGCCGCAAGGGAAAGGCAGCTTCCGGCCCTTGCGTGGGCGGCAGCCGGCGCCCTTCTTTACTACGGCGGATTTCTCCTGTGGATGCATGTCATCCTCAAGTTCTTTATCGGTGCGCACTTTCAGGTCCATAGCTTCTGGACAGGCATCAGCATGGATGTGAGTTCAGTCGCCTTTGGCTTTGGGGTGGCGGCTTTGTTCAAGATCATGGTCCTGAATCGAAGGACCTGAGGCATAGGATCGGGTTTTATTCCTAATCCCCTAATAATCCTCCGGATGCGCCCAGTAATGGTAGAATTCATCCTTGAAGCGATAGGCATTCGGGGGGTCCTTTCGTTTCCGATAAAAACATAAATAACCCGATTTCCCGGGGGCGAGGGGGGATAGGTGCAAAAAGAAGCCGATTACAACGATTACATCAAGGCATATTCACGACTTTTTCAGGTCTACGATGCCGCGGCTCCCTACCTCGATGTCAATGACGATTTTCGTCATTACATCAACAAGAAGCGCTCCTGGCTGGAACGTCTCAAGTCCCCGGAATTTCCCGTGGCCTTCCTCGGCGCCTTCTCGGCCGGCAAAAGCACGATCATCAATGCCGTTCTGGGCGATGACATCCTGCCGCAGGCGACCAAGTCCCTGACCGCCATCCCGACCCTGATTCGCAAGGGAAAGACCAACAAGGCCATCATCTCCTACCTGACCGCTGCCGAGCGTCAGGAACTCTCCGAACTCTATATCGAGGAGCTCTCCAAGGAGCTTCGGACCAGCGCCGACAATTATCGGAGCCTCTCAAGGCCTGATCTCATTGCAAGGCTCTCGGCCGATATCGAGCGGCAGAAATCCCAGTACGGAAGCTTCAACAAGCAAAAGTTCTTCGAAGAACTTAAGGCGCTGGTCGAAGGCTGGGACAAACTGGCCGGTGCGACCAAGGAAATCACCCTTGAGGAACTGCCGAATTATGTGACCGAGGACTATGCCGACGTCCTTTTCGTCAATCAGGCCGAAATCTATCTCTCCGACGTCAATATTCCGGAGAATGTGGTTTTGGTGGATTTGCCGGGTCTCGGGGTCGTCAATCCGCGTCACCGCAAGGTCACCAAGACCTATGTCGAAAATGATGCCAAGGCCTTCGTCATTGCCATGAAGGTTTTTCATCTTCTCGAGGGCGAGGAAATCGAGCTGTTGGCAGAAATCCACAGCCAGCGCCGCCGCGTCCTGCAGCGGGCCTTCTGGGTCATCAACCAGTGGGATGTCCTCAGCGCCAAGCAAAAGAAGGAAGAACTTTCGAACTTTGAACAGAAGATCGAGCATTACGGGTTTCAGATTACCCGTGACCGCGTCTTCAAGGTCTCCGCACTCAATTACCTCCTGCTGAAGCTGATTCAGGATGGCCGCCTCGACATGAGCCGCGGCGTGCGTGATCACGTCGACAGCCTGAAAAAGGCCATCGGTCGCATCCCCGACAAGGGCGAGGCGATGCAGCAGATCAAGAGCCTGGATGAAACCAAGAGCTTTGCGAATTTCCGCAGCGGCCTCTTTGAATATCTGGCCTACACCGCCAAGGCCGAGTTCCTGGAAGAAGCCCGGGCCGAATACGTGGATCTGGCGCGCCGTCTTCGCGAGTGGCTTGAGCCTTTGTACCGCAACTATCAGGACGTCGATGACAACGGCATGAAGAGCACCTTCATCGCCAGCCAGCTGTCGAAGCGTCAGGACGAAGCCCTGAAGCAGCTGCGCGCGGCGGTCGAAGACCACATCATGCAGCTTCGAACCGAAGTCTTGCCGGATTTCATCTTCTGGCGCGAGGAAGACCAGTCGCGATTGCACGACCAGGTCACCGCCGCGATCGATGGACTGGACCGGAAAAGCCTGAAGAACGAATTGCTCAAGGGTCTCGACCTTAACAGCGTCGTTAGCCGTCTGCCGCACAAGATCGAGGAAAACCTCAATATCCAGCGGACGTTCCGTAGCCAGCTGCAGAAGATCCTTGAGGAGCACATCATTCGTCGCCATCTGGCGCAGCTCCTCCAGAACATCGTCGAGACCCGGGCGCTTCCCGAAAGCGTTCGCAGCCAGCTCGAAGACCGTCTCAATGGGCGCGACATGCTGAGCCGCCTGAAGGGCATGTGTGACGTGTTCCTGTTCGAATACGGGGACGTCATCAATCAGTTCGGTCGCAATGTCATGGATCATGAAGCCGAGCTTGAAGCCCAGAATGCCGAAAACATTCTCAAGCTGGTGCAGGAAAAGCCGGCAGAAGCCATCCGTGTCGCACGGAGTCTCAATCTGGTCGGCCAGAAGGACACCATTGATCAGCTCAAGAATCTCGGCATCGAAGCCTTGAACCGGGTGTATGGGTCCCTGACCGGAACACCGCCACCCCTTGAAAGCACGGAAACCCGTTCCGATGCCATTGATCGTGCGCTGGATTACTACAAGGCCGGCATTCTGGATTACGCCAGACGCCAGCAGCAGCAGATCAACATCTTCGCGCGCCGTGGCATCAAGAACTATT
>CAYFOC010000229.1:0-2767 GCA_964344615.1 uncultured Methylococcus sp. | reverse complement strand
CAGGATTATGGTTAGACGTAGCCGAAGACGGCACATGACCTCAAGCCAAATGGATTTTCACTAACAATGATTTAAAAAGAATAAAGGTGATCCATGTCGACGCAAGAGCTCGCTGAGATTGTTAGCAATGTCTTTATCACACTGGCCTTTCTGTCTTTCTTTGGAATCCTTTTCTTTGAGAAAAAAAGGCCGAAGGTAGCCTTTCCCAAGCCCGTAAGTAAGGAGTCCGTCTACACCAACTTGTCGGCGTTCTTTTTCAATAATGTGGTACTGACCTTGGTGCGGGCCACCTCGCTCTTCTTCGTGGCACAAGAATTCGCAGGACATGGTCTCCTTCGCGGAATGGAAGAAGGTCCTTTGAAGTGGCTTCTGACATTTGCGATGTACGACTTTGCTATCTACGGATGGCATGTCCTCAATCACAATCATGATTTCTTCTGGAGATTCCACAAGGTCCATCACAGCGATAAAGCCTTTAACGTGACAACGGGGTTTCGTTTTCATGTGCTCGATCTTTTGATTGAAATTCCGTTTAAGTGCCTGTTCGTCATTCTTATAGGAGTAGACGCACACATAGTTTTGGCCATGGAGGCAATACAACTCGTGTTCATTCTGTTCCACCACTCGAACACGGAAATTCCTCATGAAGAGCGCATCTCCAATATTCTGATTACCCCATCGTTGCACAGGACTCATCACTCAGCGCTGCGGCGCGAGCATGACAGCAATTACGGCATCGTCTTCTCAGTGTGGGACCGAATTTTTGGAACGCGTGTCGAAGCGGTTCCTGAGCACATCGGCCTAAATCTGATCGTGGCCGAGAATTTCATTCAGTTGATGTGCCTGGCTCTGGTAACGGAAAACCACTTCCGAAAAATCCTGAAAGTCATACCGAACCTTGGGCGTAAATCGTCATGAGGCAAGGGCATGTGAATTTAACTTTAAGCCAGACGCCGAGTGGGTTGGTTTATGGTGACTGACGCGTACTTCTTGGAGATAAGCGTATGGAACTGAAATTGAAACCAAGCGCTCCGGACCCGGTTGCCGCCGAAATGACGGCACTGGTGGACCAGGAACCTTGCAAGGTGTTCGAGTTCATTGCAGATCGATTTCATGAAAATTATCAGCGCTGGATGCCTGATGTCGTTGAACTCGAGCCACTGGATGGTGTGCCCCTGAGAGTCGGCAGCAAGGTCAGGCAAGTCCGCGTTGAAAACGACGAGCCTATCACCTCGACATTCGAAGTGATCGAGTATGAAAAGTGCGAGCATTTTTCGTTTCAGGGAATAGATATGCCCTACAGACAGATCTACCGCATCGAGGCGGTGGGCCCCTCGCAGTCAAACGTAACGTTCCGCTTCGAGCTTCTGGAGGTTGAACTGTTCATGCGTCCCTTCATTAAGCTACTCCGAGGTGCGATTAGCGAAGGGGTAGAGAACACGGTCGACACCCTGACAACCCTTTTGAACCCCGCCTGATAGGACATGTTTCCACGGAGACCCTGAACATGCCATTAATCCTGAGAAAAGATACCGGACTGATTCCACAAGTGCTGACCGCCATACTTGACCATTGTGTCAATGGAGTCACTCTCGCCGATCCTGATCAAGAGGATTGTCCCATTGTGTATGCCAACAAGGCCTTTGAAACGCTAACCGGATACAGTCCGGAAGAGATCGTCGGCAAGAATTGTCGTTTCCTTCAGGGCGTAGACAAGGACCAGCCGGAAATTCAAAGGCTACGCGAGTCGCTCAAAAAAAAGGAAGCCGTTGAAGTGACGCTTCGAAACTACAAGAAAGATGGAACGCTGTTCCATAATCACCTAGCTGTAACACCTCTTTATGACAACAAGGGAGAACTCCTTTACTACCTCGGTGTTCAATACGATGTGACCTACAAGATCGATGCGGATACCGAGATAAAGAAATTGACTGAACTGCTCAACAGTCCTGCAGCATCGGCATGACGCTCGCGTATGGCAGGGTATAGCTCCGGGGGCATACGATGACATTTCCAAATGATGTCAGAGAAAGTCAGATTACCCCGGAAGCCCTGTGGGTAAGTCGGAGGCGTTGGCTCAGACTTATGGGTTCTGCCGCACTCCTTCCTTTTGGTCTGGACGCATGGGGTAAGGGTCAAGACTCTAAGACTTCTGAGACACAGGGAGCCCTTAGTGTGACCCCGGAAGCGGCGGCAACCACCTACAACAATTACTACGAGTTTTCGTTCGAGAAGTCTGGGCCCAGTGAAATGGCACATGCGCTTCAACTGTCACCGTGGACCTTAGAAGTTACGGGACTGGTCGAGAAGCCTTTGAAAATTGGCCTTGAAGACCTTGGTCGAAAATTCTCACCCGTGGACCGAATTTACCGTTTTCGCTGTGTGGAAGGATGGTCCGCCGTTCTTCCCTGGACGGGAATTTTGTTGCGGGATGTGATACTTGCGGCAAATCCTCTTCCATCGGCGCGCTATGTTGCCTTCACGTCGGTTACGGCGCCTGATGCCATGCCCAACCAAAAGATGAAAAGGCTTCTCGACTGGCCTTACCGGGAAGCGCTTAGGCTGGACGAGGCCCTGCATCCCTTGAGCCTTCTGGCGACTGGTCTCTATGGCAAGACCCTCCCCGCTCAAAATGGGGCGCCGATACGTCTGGTGATCCCATGGAAGTATGGATTCAAGAGTGCCAAAGCCATTGTTCGCATCGAACTTCAGGAGAAGCAACCGATCACGACCTGGAATCAACAGGCCCCGGATGAATACGGCTTTT
>CAYFOC010000228.1:0-2784 GCA_964344615.1 uncultured Methylococcus sp. | reverse complement strand
CCGCATTTCTGGCCACTGGCTCTCGCCAAAAAGGATGAATACCGACTGGCTGACATGCCCATGCTGCCTGTGATCTACGGAGATGATGTGACCAAGCTGCATATCCTCCTGTACACCATCCTTCTCCTGATCTTCAGCCTCCTGCCCTACCTTACGGGAATGAGCGGACTGATTTACCTGATCACGGCCCTGGTGCTTGGCCTGATCTTTCTGATCTATGCGATTCGCCTGAAGCTGGCGCGTGACAACCGTCTTGCCATGCGAACATTCGGCTTCTCCCTGATTTATCTTGCGGGAATCTTCTCGGCGCTCCTGGTCGATCACTACATCCCGATTCGTCTGTAATCGTGGTGCTTCATCACCCCCTGAAACAGGACATCCTCAGGGCTGAGAATGTCGGCGGGAGCCCCCTGCAAGGCCTTCACCCCTTGCTGCAAAGGCTTTATGGGAATCGCGGCGTCGATGACTCATCCCAACTGGATCTCTCCCTCAAGCGGCTGCCCGATCCACAGGGCCTTTCTGGCATGGAGGCCATGACCGAGATCCTGGTCGATGCCATTCTCGAACAGAAAAGGGTACTCATCATCGGAGACTACGATGCCGATGGGGCGACCGCCACCGCTGTCGCCATTCTGGGCTTTAAGGCACTGGGACTCCGGCATGTCGATTATCTGGTTCCAAACCGCTTTGAGTACGGCTACGGGCTGACCCCTGAAATCGTCGCTCTGGCGGCTGAACGCCACCCCGATGTCCTCCTGACCGTGGATAACGGCATATCCAGTCACGATGGCGTGGAAGCCGCCCGAAAAAGGGGAATCAAGGTTCTCATCACCGATCACCACCTGCCGGGTGACACCCTTCCCGATGCTGATGCCATCGTGAACCCAAACCTGCCTGATGATCATTTTCCGAGCAAGGCACTCTCAGGTGTAGGCGTCCTTTTCTATGTTCTCCTTGGCCTTCGCCAGAAATTAAGAGCACGGAACTTTTTCAGCGATACGGCGCATCCGGAACCCCAACTTGGACAATTCCTCGATCTCGTGGCTCTTGGAACGGTGGCGGACGTTGTGTCACTGGATCAGACGAATCGAATTCTTGTAGCCCAAGGCCTCAGACGGATTCAAAGCGGGCATGCCCAACCTGGAATCCGGGCACTGATCGAAGTCGCTGGGAAAAGCGCCGGGGATCTTTCGGCTCAGGACCTTGGCTTTACGCTGGGACCGCGCCTGAATGCTGCGGGCAGACTGGATGACATGGCGCTGGGCATCGAATGTCTGATCGCCCCCTCAGAGGAAATCGCGAGACCGATGGCAGAAGCGTTGTCCACGCTGAACCAGGAACGACGGGTCATCGAACACCAGATGCGGCAGGAAGCCCTGAAGCAAACGGAAGATCTTTCGAAACTTTGGGACGACAAGCCGGTCATCTGCCTGTTCGAAGAAAACTGGCATCAGGGGGTTGTCGGTATCGTTGCGTCTCGCATCAAGGACCGGACCCACAAACCGGTGATCGCCTTTGCCATCAACGACCTGAACCCCGAAGAGCTCAAAGGCTCTGCCCGATCGATTCCAGGCGTTCATATTCGGGATGTTCTGGCGGATATCGCAACCCGTCACCCCGAACTCATCAGCCGTTATGGTGGTCACGCCCTCGCTGCAGGCCTGTCTCTTCCAAGATCCCACCTCAGCCGTTTCATAGAGGCCATTCAGGAAGAAATGCGTCGCCGAGGAGACGATGCCGTTACCGGCATGATTCTGAGGACTGATGGCGCCTTGAGCTCCAATGAGCTCTCACTGCCAACGGCAGAACTGATTCATCAGGCAGGTCCCTGGGGCCAGGGCTTCCCGGAACCCCTCTTCGACGGCCGGTTTGAAGTCCTTGATCAAAGGATCGTCGGTGAACGTCATCTTAAGCTCACCCTCCGACCTGATGGCGGCTCAGGCAGTATTGATGCGATTGCCTTCAATCTCGACAATCCCGGCGCCTGGCTGCGATGCCGGACCCTTCGTGCGGTCTATCGTCTGGACGTCAACCTTTTTCGGGGAAGAAAGTCAGCCCAACTCCGAATCGAATATATGGAAGGTCATCTTCCTCAGCCGCAATCCTTCTAGCGCTTTTCTACCTCAAGCACCTTGAAACCGGACGCTTCTGACCGGCGCTTCAGGACTCCACGGGTTGAAGACAAAGTCGCCTCGTAGGGCAGGTGCCGATTCGCCACCATAAAAAGCTTCCCCCCAAAACGAAGCGCCTGAAGGGCTTCGCCAATGAATCGCTGGCCCAACACCGGAATGCTGCCCCGCTCAGCATGAAAAGGGGGATTCATGACGATGAAATCGAGCCCGGAAAGCCCCGATCCCTGCGTAATATCAGTCCAGTGATAGTTCAACTGGAAGGAACTGGGTTCCCCACTTTCGAGATTCTTCCTCGCAGCATCCAACGCCTTTTTTTCAACCTCCAGAAGATCAAAAGCCGTGACTCCGGGATTGCGGGAAAGAAGGCTTTTCGCGAGAAATCCGTTACCCGCGCCAAAATCAGCACCATGCCCTGAAAGACCATTCGGAAGAAAATCCAGCAAAAAACGTGATCCATCATCAGGACGTTTCCAACTAAAAATCCCAGGACAACTCCACAGCCCCTCGGGCTCCGTCAGACGCAGTTCTCCCTGCGCGATCCAGGCCTTCTGAAGATCAAGGTCCATGCTCTCGGACTTTTTGACCGCGTACAAGACTCGGCATTTGTGCTTGGAAAAAGGCTCACAAGACCCAAACAATTCTTTGACGCGTT
>CAYFOC010000227.1:0-2802 GCA_964344615.1 uncultured Methylococcus sp. | reverse complement strand
CGACTTCAGCAGGAATGACGGCCTATACCAAAATCGATAATCACTGGTATTTCGAGGCAGGCGGCTATACCAACCAGTCTATTGCGATGGGACAAGGCTTGGGTATCGCTAACAACTTGGGTAGCAACGATGCGATCGTTGGTGGTGCAGGTTATTGGCGAGTTTATTGGGACGACTTCTTCGGACCCCATCATTTGATGATCGGGTCCTACGGATTAGCGGGTAACACCGCACCTAACTGTGGCGCCAGTGGGGCTTGTGCCGGACAGAATTACAGCACTGCTCTTACAGGAACCAACAGTATCCAGGAAATCAATCTGGACACCAATTATTCGTACATGATGGACGACAAGAACATGTTTATGTTCATGTGGCGCTATACCCACGACAGCATTAAAAACAGCGCATGGCTGCAAACCCAATGTAACAATGGCATCTGTCCAAACGCCTCAAATGGACTAAATAACAACATGGTCATGGGTATGTGGACCTATGATAAAACCTACAACCTTTCATTTGCTTGGAATCATCAATGGGGTACTTCAGATCGCGTGATGTATGGCAATCTTGACGACTCTGGTCTACCAAACCCCGTAACAGGAAGCGCTAATGGTTCCCCCAATCTGAACAGCTTCTTGGTTGAAGTCGATTACATCCCCTTTGGTAAGGGTCGCTTCTTGTCGGACCCCTATTTCAACATGCGCTTATCACTGCAATATTGGGCGTACACCCAGTTCAACGGCGCCACCACCAACTATGACGGTAATGGCCGAAGTGCTGGCCAAAACAATACCACTTACTTCGTCACCAACATCAACTTCTAGGAGGTCACACACTCATGTCGATGACTTTCCTCACCAACATTCAGATCAAGCTCATGATGTTCACTGATTCTTCATGCCGTCGGGTAGTGCTGACGATTTTTCTGACAAGCTTAACCTCAAGCCCTCTCATGGCTGATGTCGATACACCTGTCGAAGATACCGCTTATCTCCTTTGCGGTGGCTGCCATGGACAGACCAATATACGAACCGTAGAAGATATGAGCCCCAACATCATTGGCCAGAAAAAAGGGTATCTGATCAAACAAATGAGAGCTTACCGTGACATGAAGCGGATTCATCCAGACATGAACGGCATCATGCAGCCTTACTCGGATAGAAACATCGAAGATCTTGCCAACTACTACGCCAACACGAGTGTTGATCTTCCAGATGGAAAAATTGCGCAAGACAATCAAGCCCCTAATGGCTCAAAAGATCAGAAGCATTCTCATTGAGCGGCACCCTATTAAGACACCAACATGAATATCGTACATAGCACCCATAAAGTTGGCCTCAGTTTAAGCATTGCCCTCTACTGCGGGCTCATGGGCTTTTCATTTTCCGCCTGGGCCATCAAGGCAACAGGTGAATGCCCATCATCACATAGCCACATGCGCCATGGTGAGGACATTGGTTCAGAGAACATGGATATGTCCAAAGGCCATGACATGTCCCAAGCCACGCTTAAGTACACGCAACAAGAGTGCGCAAGCTGCCATGGACTTCATGGCATGAGTCACGCGCAAGATGTACCAAATCTTGCCGGACAAAATCAGGTTTATCTTTGTCAGTGGCTCGTAGGATGCCGTGAAGAGGGCAAGGCCTGCGAGAGCCACGAGGATCTCTCCTGGAAGTGGACCGATCAAGAAATCGACGAGATGTCAGAGTTCTATTCTCATATGCACGATTTCGGCAAGAAATAATCACGACATCATGCGTGGCCTTTTCTGGACTGCCATCCTCATCCTGATTGGGATAGAAACCCCGCTCGCGGAAACGCCCGAGGATTTCATGGCACAGTATCTTGCCGCTGCGAAAGCCCAGAATCCCGCCATCACTCAGCTTGACCCCATGCATGGGGCCGAACTCTATCGTGATCACCACGGTGGAGAATGGAATTGTGCCAGCTGTCACACGGACGACCCCAAATCACAGGGACAGCATGCAGAAACCCAAAAAACCATCGATCCTCTTGCCCCAGTGGTTAATCTGCAGCGGTTTAGAGATCCCGCCAAAGTCGAAAAATGGTTCAAGCGGAGCTGCAAGGATATTCTCGGACGTGAATGTACCCCTCAGGAAAAAGGCGACTTTCTGGCCTATCTGCTTTCGGTCAAGTAAAGTGGCATCATGAGCCATGGAACTAAAAAACAACGCATCTGGGATCTCCCCACACGAACCTTTCATTGGGGGCTTGTAGTCAATTTCTTTATCGCTTTCTGGACTCGAGAAGATGATCACCTGGCGCTGTTCCATATCGCGAGCGGCTACACAATCTTAGGCCTCCTACTCTTCAGAATCCTTTGGGGCTTTGTCGGTACGTATTACGCCCGCTTCCGAGACTTTGTGAAAGGCCCGAAAGCCATCTTGAGTTATCTCAAGAGCCTTTTTGGGACAAAGCCCGACAGCCATCTCGGACATAATCCAGCAGGTGGCGTTTCGGTGCTCGCGTTGATTGTTCTGGGACTCCTAACCTCCCTTTCCGGGTGGTTAGAATATGAAGATTTCGAGCTCCCTTATCTTGAGGAGGTTCATGAATGGGCCGGGGAAACCATGCTGGTTCTGGTCCTGATTCACATTGCAGCGGTCTTCTTAAGCGCTGTGTTGCACCGGGAGAATCTCATACTCGCGATGCTGACGGGCTATAAGAAAACCAAAAAGAAGGCGCATGAGGTCCCATGCCACCTAAACTGGGCGTTTGGAATTGGATTGGGGATGATGACGATCTGGCTTTGGGTCTTTCGCCTCAAGTGGCTCAGTG
>CAYFOC010000226.1:0-2807 GCA_964344615.1 uncultured Methylococcus sp. | reverse complement strand
CTCTTTGTCGCTGCAGGAACCTCACCCAATACCATCTATGAGTCGGAGCATCCGGATAGCTTCGTCATGGACCGTAAGTTCTATCAACGGTATGAACCGAACTGGAATGGCGATCTCCCTGAACTGGTCGCGACTGACGATGAACAGCAGGTCAAGATTGGTAAGCCAGCGCCATTCACTTCCTATGCCCGTAACGGACGCTACATCACCTTCTACGGTGACAACCATCCCGTATACGCTGGCAATGTCGTCAAGGCGATGGCCAGTGCCAAGCATGGTTATCCTTACATCACGCGCTTGTATTCCAAGGAATTCAGCGCCTTGAATCCTCAGGATCAAGCAACCCGAAATGCGGCTTTGAAGGCATTCCAGGCGCGACTTGATGATCAGCTTCATGGCCAAATCGTTGAAATCAATCGTGTAACCCCGACGATCATCGAAGTGATCGTGAGAGCACCCCTGGCAGCAAAGTACTTTGCTCCAGGTCAGTTCTACAGGGTTCAAAACTTCGAATCTCTGGCACCGGTGGTTGAGGGAACGGTACTCGCATCCGAAGGCCTTGCGCTGACCGGTGCATGGGTAGACAAGGAGAAAGGTCTCATTTCTCTGATCGCGCTCGAAATGGGCTCATCCTCAAGGCTTATGGCCCGCTGGAAACCCGGTGATCCCGTTGTCGTCATGGGTGTAACCGGAGCTCCGACCGAGATTCATGCCGGCCAGACGGTGGCGCTCCTTGGGGGAGGCCTCGGGAACGCAGTACTCTTCTCGATCGGCAAGGCGCTGCGTGCAGCCGGTAGCCGGGTTATCTACTTTGCCGGCTATCGATCTCGTGAAGACGTCTTCAAGGTCGAGGAAATCGAAGCGGCCTCAGACGTCGTGGTATGGGCCGTTGATAACCGTCCGGGTGCCGAACCCATTCCGGTTCTGCGTCCTCAGGACAAGACCTTCGTCGGCAATATCGTCGAGGCAATGGTTGCGTACGCCAAGGGGGATCTTGGAGCGACACCGATTCACCTTGATGATGTCGAGCACATGGTCGTGATCGGTTCCGATCGCATGATGGCAGCCGTCAAGGCGGCTCGGTTCAATCAGCTCAAGCCCTATATCAAGGCGCACCACCACGCGATTGGTTCCATCAACTCACCCATGCAGTGCATGATGAAGGGGGTCTGCGCGCAGTGCCTCTGCAAACATGTTGAGCCGGATGGCAGCAAGGAATACTTCGTCTATTCCTGCTACAACCAGGATCAGGATCTCGACCGCGTCGATTTCCCGAATCTTCAGGCCCGTCTTCGCCAGAACTCCGTACAGGAAAAACTGTCCGGCGCCTGGCTGGCGCATCTGACGCAGAACCTGCCTTCTGGCATCTAAATACGATTGGAGTTGTCCTCAGGGGTTTATTCCCCTGAGGTTTACAATGTATTTATAAATTGCATGACAATGTGATTTAACTCTTTTACTATGTACTCGTTGCGGCTACGGCATGGATCCGGATGCCACAACTTGGATATCCACAAAACCACATCCGGATAACCGACGGGGACCCCGGAGGAGAGAAATAGAAACATGAAAATGATCAAGACCGCTGTAAGCACCACCCTCATCGCACTCGCATTCTCTGGTAGCGTTTTCGCTGCTGAAAACGCAGAAGGCGTTAAGGAGCACATGCAGATCACCGTAAACAAGGCAAAGGACGCTCTTGCAGCTGCACAGGCAGGAAACAAGGACCTCTGCGTTTCTGAAATCAAGGTCACCAAGCAGCACTACAAGGAAATCACCGGTGATGCAGCGGGCAAGCCCCTTCAGGACGCTATCAAGAACATCAAGGTTGCACAGGAAGAGTGCTACAACGGTGACACCAAGAAGGGTGCAGAAACTCTGGCTGGCGTTGTATCAGCTCTCGAAGCGATCAACTCTGGCGCACAGAGCGGCAAGGTTACCTACCAGCATTAATTTGCGGGTAGATGCGTGACTCGTACGCGGCCCGTGGCCGCGTACTGAACGCAGAAAAAAGCCGGCAGTAATTGCCGGCTTTTTTATGGTCATGATTTCTGGAATATTTAACCCGTAAGCTACTTAGCCTGATATGAGGTCTAACTCAGCCTAGGTTTGCGTCCAGTAAGCTTCCAAAAACGCATCGAATCCAACCTGGTCATTGGCTTCAATCTCAGCCTGACGCTGCCACGATGCGCGAGCCGCTGCTGAAAATTCAGCATCAAGGGCAGGGCTCAGTCCCGCAGAATGCCAATGGATAGCATGACGCCGTGACTGTTCAAGGGCGAAATCACGAAAACTGATCCTTTCATCCCGAAGCGTCTTAAGAATGAGCGCTGAAGGCGTCAATGATGCATCTGCGACACGAGGCAGTTGTGCCTCAATGGCTGGACGGTAGCGCCGCAGTCCTTCAAGGTCATCCAGTGCCGTCGCTATCTCAAGAAGTTCGCCGAGGATCTCATTCGCATAGAGTCGTAACGAGACTTCCTTATCGTCACGGATGAGGGAGAAATCAGTGCCTCGGCCACAACATGCCACAGAAAGATGATTCCTTCCGGCCGCGGATTTTGCCTGATCTGTCAGAGGAGGGCTCTCCTTGATCAGACACCAGAGCGTGAAGATCTCAAGAAACCGCATGGCTTCGAGACTGATGCCGCCAGCTTCGTAGCACTGTAGATCCATCGCACGCAGTTCGAGATATCGAACACCTCTTTTTCTCAGTGCCAGCGTCGGCTTTTCTCCTGAGAAAGCGATCTGCTTGGGTCGCACCGGGCTGTAATATTCGTTTTCGATCTGAAGGATATTGTCATTCA
>CAYFOC010000225.1:0-2809 GCA_964344615.1 uncultured Methylococcus sp. | reverse complement strand
GGCGATGAAAGTCTTTATCTGGATGGTCTTTCACGGCAACAGCCGTTCCTCTGTCTTGCGACGGCCTTTTCAAAAGCGGCGGAACTTCGTTATGAGGGTGACCTGATTCCGGAGACGCAGCGAGAGGCGATGCCCGATGCTGACCGTTATTGGCGTACGGCGACGGCAGGGCTTCAAGTGGGCCCTGATGCGTCGATTTCCCTGCAGCGGATGGCCGAGATCCTTCCGTGGTTTGCCCACAACGCCTTGATCCATTTCCTCTCCCCAAGAGGACTTGAACAGTACTCGGGTGGCGGCTGGGGAACGCGCGACGTGGCCCAGGGGCCCGTTGAATATCTTTTGGCCGTTGGGCAACTCGAACCGATTCGGGCATTGCTGCTGGATGTTTTCCGTAACCAGAATCCGGATGGCGACTGGCCTCAGTGGTTCATGTTTTTCCATCGTGATCGCCTGATTCGTCCCAACGATTCTCATGGAGATATCGTTTTCTGGCCGTTGCTGGCAACGGCGCAATACCTTGAGGCCAGCGGCGACCAATCTTTCCTTCGCGAAGTCGTTCCCTTCTTTGCTCAGGATCCAAAGGCCCAAGAAACGGCCACGGTACTCGAGCATATGACCCGTGCGCTCCATTTGATTGGAAGCCGTCTGATTCCGGGCACTTTCCTTGAAGCATATGGCCATGGCGATTGGAATGATTCTTTGCAACCTGCGGACCCGGCGCTTCGCGAGCATCTTTGCAGTTCATGGACTGTCACGCTGCACTACCAGGTGCTGTGCACGCTCGCTCTGGCTTTGGGTGCCGTCGGAGAGTCACACCTCGCAGGCAGTCTTGAGGCTGAAGCTGAAGAGGTGCTGAAGGACTTCCGCAAGCATCTTCTGGTAGATGGGATCATTCCAGGCTACGTCAATTTTGAAGATGCGGAGGAGGTCGTATATCTCCTGCATCCTCTCGATCACAAGACGGGGCTGCGCTATAGCCTGCTGCCGATGATCCACGCCGTCATCAACCACATGCTGACCCCGGATGAAGCGCGTCAACATTTCGATCTTATAGAGACTCATCTCAAAGGCCCTGATGGCGCGCGATTATTCGACCACCCCATGGTTTATCGTGGGGGGCCGATGCGTATTTTCCAGCGTGCGGAAACGGCAACCTACTTCGGACGTGAGATCGGGCTCATGTATACGCATGCCCATCTTCGTTATGCCGAGGCGCTCTGGCAGTTCGGGGATGCGGAAGCGTTTTTCGAAGCGCTGTCGAAGGCCATTCCGATCGGGATCCGTGATCTGGTGGCATCGGCTGCTCCTCGGCAGGCGAATTGCTATTACTCCAGTTCTGATGCGGTCTTCCGTGATCGTTACCAGGCTTATGAAAACTATGCCCAGATTAAGGAAGGAAAGGTTCCGCTCGAAGGGGGGTGGCGTGTCTACTCCAGTGGCGCAGGCATTGCTTCGGGACTGATAGTTCGGGGGCTCTTCGGCCTGAGGATGACTCGACTCGGGATCATCGTCGATCCTGTCATTCCGCGAGAGCTAGATGGCCTTCGGATTGAGATTGATCTCGGCGGACATCGTTTCGATGTTCGCTACCAGCGAGGCGCACGAGGTGCAGGTCCGCAAAGCCTGCTTTTGAATGGAACACCCCTTCGTTTTGAGCGGCAGGAGAATCCCTACCGTGAGGGTGGCGTCAAGGTGGATCTCGATCTGTGGCGGGAAGCGCTGATTTCGGGGGTCAACCGACTCGAGATCCACCTTGGCTGATTGATAGCGAGGCTCGTCTCAGTCGGGAATCCGTGCCCGAACCAGCGACTCTAGGCAGTCGATAAATCGCGGGTGGCTGTTGGTGCTCGGGACGAGGTCCAACTGCTCGCCACCTGCACGCTGGAAAAGATCACGATATTCCACGCCGATCTCGATCAGGGTTTCAAGGCAGTCGGCCACAAACGCGGGACTGAATACCAAAAGCCGTTTCGCGCCTTTTTCGGCCAGAGACTCGATCACCCCATCCGCAAAGGGCTCGATCCATTTGCCATTCAGTCGTGACTGGAAGCAGGTGGTATAGCGTTCTTCTGAGAGTCCTAGCTTTGCTGCAAGGTGCCTTGATGTCTCATAGCAGGCCGCTTTGTAGCAGAACTGATTATCAAGACCAAAGGCGTCTTCGCAGTCGTGGTCGCTGCACAGTCCTTCCGCATAGACCTTGTCTACCTGACGGACTGGCAAGCCGTGGTAAGAGAAGAGCACATGGTCGTAGTCCTCCAGGGGAAAGGCCTGAGCATTCTGACTGATGGCATCGATGAACCCAGGGTGATCGAAAAACTGATTGACGATGCTGACCTCAGGAATAACCCACCACTTTTGAATGATCTCCATCACCTTTTCGATGGCCGAGCCGCTGGAGGCGCTGGCGTATTGAGGAAAAAGGGGAATGATGATCAGGCGACTGTAGTTGGCAATCCTCATGCGCTCCAAGGCCTCCTCCAGAGAAGGATTCCGATAGCGCATGGCGATTTCGACGGTGACCTCCTCTGGGTCAAAACGCTGTGCCAGAGCATCTCGCGTTGCCAGCGAATGGCTGAGGAGGGGGGACTGGCCTTGGCCGAGTGACCAGAGCTCCCGGTATACCTTGGCGGACTTTGGGGAGCGGAATGGGACGATGATGCCGTTCACCAGAATTTTTCTGACAAGCCATGGCAGATCAATGACCCTGGGGTCGTTCAGAAATTCGCCCAGATAGCGGGCAACGTGACGGGTCGAGGGGCTGTCGGGCGTACCCAACTGAATCAGAAGAACACCGGTTTTTTGTTTCATC
>CAYFOC010000224.1:0-2828 GCA_964344615.1 uncultured Methylococcus sp. | reverse complement strand
TCATAAGCCAACCCAAGGGCGAACCCACGCAGATGATCATGTTCGGCAAGCCTGCAAAGCTTAAACAGTCGCCAGACGGCGGAGGGCCTGACAACCATGGCATGGGAGAACGCGCGGACTATTACCCTGACACGGGCACGCTGATATTGAACGGCAACGCGATGACTTGGGAAGGTCCCTCCCCGGAAACCAGCGAGCATACGGTCAAAAGCGATCACATCGAATACGACACCAAAAACTCCATCTACAAGGCAGGGACACCCAAGAGTGGTCGCCACCGCGTTCACGTTCGCGTTCTGCCCAAAGATTCCAAGGAACCCAAGGAGTAAGGATGGCTATCCTGTCCACGCAAAACATCATCAAGCGTTACCACAAGAGGAATGTGGTTGACGGTGTATCCGTTGAAATCCGGACAGGCGAAATTGTCGGTCTTCTGGGTCCTAACGGAGCAGGAAAAACCACCAGCTTCTACATGATCGTTGGACTGATTACGCCAGATGAGGGAGAGATCCTTCTGGATGGAAAGGATATCTCGCACATGCCGATGCATGAACGCGCAAGGCTGGGCATCGGTTACCTTCCGCAGGAACCTTCCATTTTCAGAAAGCTGACCGTTCAGGACAACCTGATGGCGGTGCTTGAATTACGTCAGGAACTCTCGCACGGTCAGCGAGAGCTCATTGCAGGAGAACTCCTTGATGAATTCAATGTCGGGCACTTGAGAAATCAACCCGCGATGGGTCTCTCCGGTGGTGAACGACGTCGGGTCGAGATTGCTCGCGCGCTTGCCTGTGACCCTCACTTCATCCTGCTCGATGAACCCTTCGCAGGTGTAGACCCGATCTCCATTATCGATATCCAAAAAATCATCGTGCACCTGCGGGAGCGCGGCATCGGCATTCTCATAACGGAGCATAATGTCCGCGAGACGCTTGGCACTTGTGATCGGGCCTACATCCTTGCGGGAGGAAAGGTCATCGCCGAAGGTCATCCAAATGAGATTATCGAGAATCCAGAGGTACGACAGGTTTATCTCGGCGAACACTTCACGATGTAAAGATCCTTTATGTTCCGCCGACCGTCCCTTTAACCAGCGAGCCCAGCAACACCACCGATGAAACAGTCTCTCCAGCTCAGAATGGGTCAGCAACTTGCGATGACCCCACAACTCCAGCAGGCCATCAAGCTGCTGCAGTTGTCCAGCATGGATCTGCAGCACGAGATTCAGGAAGCGCTGGATTCCAACATGATGTTGGAAATCGCCGATGAAGAGCCAACGGCACCGGCTGAAGGCTCCATGGCTGCAGAAAACTGGACCGCCACTTCCGACAAGGATTCAGAGTATCGGGAACTCGGCAATATGGATGCTCCGGCTGATATCCCACAGGAGCTGCCCGTAGACGTCTCCTGGGATGAGGTGTATGACAGTCTTCCCACTCTAAGCTCGGCCAGCGGTCTAGGCGGCAGCGAGCAAGAGGATTACACCCAACAAAGGGCTTCAGGAGAAACGCTTCAGGAGCAGCTGACCTGGCAAATGGAAATGGCTCGTTTCAGCGATCGTGACCATGCGATTGCCACGGCCGTGATTGACGCAATCAGTGATGACGGCTACCTGGACAGCAGTCTGGATGATATCCATCAAGGGCTATTGCCGCAGATTCCGGCTCTCGACCTTGATGAAGTGGTCGCTGTTCTGCATCAGATTCAGAATTTCGATCCACCGGGTGTCGGGGCCATAGACCTTGCAGATTGCCTGAGCATCCAACTTCGCCAACTACCCGAATCGACTCCCTTCAGAAGCGAAGCACTTCTTTTGGTTGAGAAACATCTTGAGTTACTGGCCAAGCGCAACGTATCCGCACTGAAACGGCTTTTGAATCTGGATGAGGACGATCTTTCTAAGGTTGTTGCACTCGTCAGAAGCCTCGAACCGAAACCAGGCCGCCTCGTGCAGGCCGATGATACGCAATACATCACGCCGGACGTCTATGTCGTCAGGATCAATAATCGGTGGAGTGTGCGCCTCAATCCGAAGGTCTCCCCCTCCCTTCGTGTGAATCCTCTTTATTCCGGAATGGTAAGGCGCGCGGATAATAGTGCGGATAACACGACTATGAGAAGCCATCTCCAGGAGGCACGATGGTTTATCAAAAGTCTCCAGAGCAGGAATGAAACCTTGCTCAAGGTAGCCAAGAGCATCGTAGACAGGCAGCAGGCCTTTCTGGATGATGGCCCTATTGCCATGAAGCCGCTGGTATTAAGAGACATTGCCGAAGAAGTCGAAATGCATGAGTCCACCATTTCAAGAGTCACGAACCAGAAATACATGCATACGCCGAATGGCATCTACGAATTTAAATATTTCTTTTCAAGTCATGTATCGACTCAGGGAGGGGGCGAGTGCTCCGCCACTGCAATCAAGGCTTTCCTTAAGGAAATCGTGGACGCCGAAGATGCAAGAAAGCCTCTGAGCGATGATGCCATTGCCTCGGTTTTCAAGGAAAGAGGCATTAACGTTGCTCGAAGAACTATTGCGAAATATCGCGAAGCCCTCAACATTCCCTCCTCCAGCGAGCGAAAGCAGGTCTTCTAACTACAACCGTCACTATCCGGAGTCTGATCATGCAAATTGAAATCACAGGACATCACGTTGAAGTCACTGAAGCCATGCGAGCCCATGTTCTGGAGAAGTTCTCCAGACTGAAGCGTCACTTTGACAAGGTGCTCGAAATACACGTGATCCTGAGCGTGGAAAAACTCGCACAAAAAGCAGAAGCCACGGTCCATATCAATGGTGCCAATCTGTTCGCCGAAGATACGCAGGAAGA
>CAYFOC010000223.1:0-2830 GCA_964344615.1 uncultured Methylococcus sp. | reverse complement strand
TCCTATTAATCGGCGGGGGATGCCGTCTTCGTCCCCGGTACCATTTCGACGACGATCATCCATGACTAGATCCTATTCCCAGCTGATTCAGATTGGTTCCCTTTTAGCCTCCCTGATGGTGCTGACCGACAGCCAGGCTTCTCCTGGAAAAGTGGCCCCACCGCCTGCGCCTGAGCCCCAGGTCGAGTCGCCTGCAACAACGCCTGAAGCGCCCAAACCCTTCGATTTCAGCATGGTCGAAGCCAAGGCGCTGGATCTTTCCAAAAAGGGCTATGTTCGGGATGACGCAGGGCTTCCGGAGTTTCTGTCAAAGCTGGGATTCGATCAGTATCAGGACATTCGCTACAAGCCGGAAAAAGCCATTTGGCGTTCCGAAAATCTCCCGTTCCAGTTGCAGGCCTTCCATCGGGGCTTCATGTTCAAGGACCGGGTGTTGGTGAATCTGGTTGAAAATGGCGCTAGCCAACGGGTGGGTTATTCGCCAGATCTCTTTGACTACGGCAAGAACAGTTTTCCTGCACCCCTTCCCGAGGACCTCGGATTTGCAGGGCTCCGCTTCCATTACCCCTTGAAGCGTGATGAAAGCTACGAAGAGATCGCCGTATTCCTTGGAGCGAGCTATTTCCGTGCGGCGGGTCTCGGTCAGGTCTACGGGCTCTCGGCCCGCGGTCTTGCGGTAGATACCGGCCTTGCAAAGGCCGAAGAATTCCCGGTCTTTCGTGAATTCTGGATTGAGCGCCCCGAAGCAGACGCCAACACGCTGACGGTCTATGCCCTCCTTGAGAGCCCGAGCGTTACGGGTGCGTACCGCTTCGTGTTGCGGCCGGGGCTGGATCTCGCCGTGGACGTGCAGAGTCACCTCTATTTCCGCAAGAAGGTTGAGCGTCTGGGGATCGCTCCCTTGACCAGCATGTTCCTCCGGGGCGAAAACACAGATCGCTTCATGGATGACTATCGCCCTGAAGTCCATGATTCCGATGGGCTCCTGATCGGAAGAAGCACGGGTGAATGGCAATGGCGCCCGCTGAATAATCCGAGGCAGCTTCGCATCAGCGTCTTCCAGGATAAAAAACCCGTCGGTTTTGGCCTGATGTCCCGAGATCGGAATTTCGATCACTATCAGGATCTGGCCGCGCAGTTCAATCGTCGTCCGAGCGCCTGGGTCGAACCCATGGGCGACTGGGGTGCCGGTGCCATCTATCTCATCGAGATTCCGAGCGATGCCGAAAAATATGACAACGTCGTTGCTTTCTGGGTCCCTGAAGAGTTGCCCACCGAAGGAAAGGAACTGCGTTTCGACTATCGGCTTCATTTCGTAAGCCGGGAATTCACTTCGCCGAGCAGTGGGAAGGTCGTTTCAACACGGATTGGTGCAATCGACCCGAAAAACCCCAAGCGTCACTTTGTGGTCGACTTTTCAGGTCCCCTGCTTGAACTCTTGAGTCCCAAGGCCAAGGTGTCTGCCGATGTGAATGGCGCTGGAGCCATCAGTGAGGTAACGGTGGTCAAGAATGAAGAGGCAGGGACCTGGCGTCTTAGCTTCGATCTTGAACCCGAAAAGGGCAAAAATCCGACCGAACTTCGGGCAGTACTTCGTTCCGGAAAGGATGTGCTAACCGAATCCTGGGTTTACCAGTGGAACGCACCGTGAGCGAACAATCAGAACAACTCCTTCATCGCATCGAAGCTTATTGGCGGGAATTGCGCCTGACCGATCCGGTCCTGATTGAGAGTCTCTCCCGCGACTGCCTCAATCGGGCGCGTCGTTTGGTCGTGCGGCAGGACAATGCCGAGCTCCTTCGTCGGGCGCTCGAAGAAGCGCAAAGGCGTTTTGATCATGCCTTGGCGAGCGCCATGGGAATGCCGCCCTCCAACGACCCACAGCCATTGGCCGCGGCTCGCGCGGCGCTTTTGCTGTCCGAGAACCTCTCCGGAGACACCCTCTTTCGGCATGATGACACCACGCGTGCCTTGGCGGAAAGTCTCCGTGCGGCGCTTCCCGTTTCTGTGCCGCCAGAGTCGCCTCTCAGCATGAAGGCCGTGCCGATCGATTTCTGGTTATTCAAATCCACTGACCGCTAGTCATTATCTCAATAGGGCAACTGATGTCTGATCCCCTCAAGCCGTTGGGTTCTGCCGCCATTCGATGGCGCCGCTGGATATTTGTCCTTCTGGTGAGTCTGACCACCATCCTGGCATTAGCCATGATTACGAGCGCGTTCCTCCAGAACGGTCTGACGCCGACGGAACTCGTGCTTCTCGTGCTCTACACGCTCCTGATCCTTTGGATCAGCACATCCTTCTGGACTGCGACCCTCGGTTTCTGGGTTCTTCTCTTTGGAGGCGACCGCCTTTCGATCGGACGTCTGCCGGCAGACCCCTCGACCGAGGGCCGAGCACCGGGGAAGACGGCACTGGTAATGCCGATCTATAACGAAGACCCCACGCGCGTCTTCGCAGGCCTTCGTGCGACCTGGCAGTCACTGGTCGAGACCGGGGTCGCCGATCACTTTGAAATGTTTATCCTCAGTGATACCCGTGATCCTCAGGGCTGGATGCAGGAACAGGCCAACTGGTATCAGATGTGTGTCGATTTCGATGCCCATGGCCGAATCTTCTACCGCAATCGTGAACGGAATATCGCCAGGAAGAGTGGCAATCTTGAAGAATTCTGTCACCGTTGGGGTGCGCGCTACGAATACATGATCGTTCTGGATGCAGACAGCATCATGGATGGGCAGACGCTGGTCAAAATGGTGGAGTTGATGGATCGCCATCCCAAGGTGGCACTGATCCAATCGCCCCCCCTTCCGGCCAATCAGCATTCCCT
>CAYFOC010000222.1:1770-2844 GCA_964344615.1 uncultured Methylococcus sp. | reverse complement strand
TGAAATCGAAGATGTCGAATTGGAGGCGATTGATCAGGCCATCCGACTGCATATGCTTCGAGGCCAGGATCGTCCGAGACTTCGACGTGACACCCTGAACGGGATGCTCAAAGGCTTCATGGATCTCTGTTTCCGTCATGAGGGGCGCTATTACATCGCCGATTACAAATCGAATCGACTCGGTTCTCGAGATAGCGACTATACCGCCGAACGATTGAATGAAGAGATTCTCCACCATCGCTACGACCTTCAATACACGGTGTATCTCCTGGCGCTTCATCGTTATCTCAAAAGTCGCCTGGGGGAACACTACGACTATGAACACGCCATCGGTGGGGTGGCCTATTTCTTCTTAAGGGGTTTTGAGGGCCCAAGCCAGGGGATCCACTTCTTAAAACCCCCTGCCACACTGATAGAAACCATCGACCGCCTCATGCGTCATGACAGTCCCGGGAGGCGCGATGGACACTAGGCCCACTCTAGACGCCTTGAGCGTGCTACTTGAAATGGGGTGCCTCCGCCCTGTGGATCTTGGGTTTTCCGAATACCTTTTGAAGGAAGATCCTGATGGTGACCCCCGTATTCTGGTCGCAGCCGCCCTACTGAGCCAACGCTATGGTGGAGGTCATGTCTGCCTTGATCTCAAGGAATGGCTTCAGGATCCTTCGGGTTTAATAATGAAGACTCAGGGCCCACAGAACGACACGGTGGATGCACTCTGGGATGCGATTCGAACGACCTCCCTAGCTGATTTTGAACGCATCTTGGCTGAATCAAAATGGGTGGGCCCTCGCGATCACACGACGCCTCTCATTTTCTCCAGGGGGAAGCTTTACCTTGCCCGAAACTTTAATAATGAAGCGATCGTGGCAAGAGGGATTCTCGACCGACTCGATCCCGAGCGTTCGGCGCCCTTTTCACTTCAAAGCGAACTTTCGATCTTGTTTCCAAAGCGGGATACCGATCATACAGGCCCCGATTATCAGAAGATTGCAGCGGCCCTCGCGAGTCGCGGGCGCTTTCTGATCCTCACGGGTGGGCCAGGCACGGGAAAGACCTATACCGTGGTGAGAA
>CAYFOC010000222.1:0-1760 GCA_964344615.1 uncultured Methylococcus sp. | reverse complement strand
AAAGCCGCGGCCCGACTGACGGAATCCATTCTCTCCAACCTTGAAGGGATCCCCGAAGGACTTAGGTCAGCGATACCGCCCAAAGCCACGACCCTCCACCAAATGCTGAGGTCCGAGGGCATGTCCCGAAGCTTTGGGCATCATCGATCCAATCCGCTCCATGCGGATGTCGTAATTGTGGATGAAGCCTCCATGGTGGATCTTGAACTCATGGCTGCGCTCATGAGCGCCCTACCCCCCCGATGCACCCTGATTCTGGTGGGTGACAAGGATCAGCTCTCCTCAGTAGAAGCAGGCTATGTGCTGGGCGAACTCTGCCATTCACTCGATGAGCGTGGCTATTCCATGGAAACCCTCGATTGGATCGAGGCGGCGACCGATGAGGCGATTCCCTTTGATCCCGGCATCACACCCGATCGGCTGGCACAAAGAACGGTGTGGCTTCGTCATTCCGTGCGTTTTTCTGGACAGTCCGGAATCGGACGACTGGCTGAAGCCGTCAATCAGGAAGATCCAGGGGAAACGCTCCGTCTATTTGAATCGGAACCCCCTCCTGAGGATCTTCGCTGGATCGAGGCGGAGGAACCCCATCATCAACTCATCGATCGACTCTGCCTTCCTAAACAATCGGAGTGGGGGGATGGTCTTAACGACACTTTTGCCGCCATCAAAGCGCTTGACCTGAGTTCAACCGGTTCTGAATGGACCGATCAGATCGATGCCATCTTTAAAGCCTATGGCTTTTTCCAGATCCTCTGCGCGTTAAGAGAAGGGCCTTTTGGTGTTGAGGCCATCAACCGATGGGTGGAGCGACGGCTCGAACATCATGGCTTCATACCGCCTCTCTATCAACGCACTGAGGGCTGGTATGCAGGGCGTCCTGTAATGATCACCCGAAATAATTATGAAATAGGGCTCATGAATGGCGATGTGGGCATCACCCTCCCCTTCAAGGACCCAAAGACGGGAGCCATTCAGTTGAGGGTCGTCTTTCAGCAGGTCGGCACGGAGGAGCGCTATCGTCATATCCTGCCCGCACGATTAACCGATCTTGAGACCGTTTACGCCATGACGGTGCATAAATCCCAAGGATCCGAGTTTGGACATGTGGTCCTGATGCTTCCGGATGCCGAACGCTCGCCCATCCTCACCAAGGAACTTCTCTATACAGGCATCACACGGGCGAAACAGCGTCTTACTCTGGTCGTAGAAAAGAACGCAGGGATTTTGAAGATGATTCAACGAAAAACGAGGCGGTCTGGAAGCCTCATGGAATGGTTCAGGGAGTCCTGAACCTTCGGAAATCAAAGTGGGGCCCACGTTTTCTGAGGTGAAACTCCGATGGCTTTTGGAGTGGGAAACGCAGCCCCGGAGCGAATACTGCGCCTAAGTTTGATCTAGATCAAACTTTTTTTTCAGATTTGTGCATCCCTGATTCACACCACCTGCAACCTTAACCCCATTGCCGGGGTCTTATCACTTGTTATCAAGCGTTTAGAGGGGGCTTTAATGAAACCATCACCCTATCGGGCTCTGGTTATTGGATCGACGGGAACCATAGGGTCTGCCTTCTCGGAAATCCTTCGGAGTGACCCCTCATGTAGTGCTCTCACCGAACTCTCTAGAACCCTGGATCCTGAATTCGATTTAAGAGCCCCTGAATCACTCTCACATGCCGCAGACCGTATCTTGAAGGAAGGGCCGTGGGATCTCGTGATTGATGCGACGGGTGCCCTGATCATCGATGGCCGGGGGCCTGA
>CAYFOC010000221.1:1479-2845 GCA_964344615.1 uncultured Methylococcus sp. | reverse complement strand
TCCCCGACTTTCAGCGCGTGATGCCCAAGGAGCTCAATCGGCGCTACATCATAGAAAGAGACCCTTTCAAGGCGGCACTGACCCGTGTATCCATCCTCTCCAATGAAAAATACAAAAGCATCAGCTTGAGTGTCGAAGAAAACGGCACCCTTTCCATCAAGGCTCAAAACCCCGAACATGAGGAAGCGGAAGAGAGGTTGGCGGTGACGATGGAAGGCGGTCCCATTTCCGTCGGGTTTAATGCAGCCTATCTGCTGGATGCCGTGAACAACGTTGACTCGGACACCGTATCGATGGCTTTCACAGAAGCGGCGAACAGCTGTCTGATTGAGGATGCGCAGGACAGCCGCTTCAAGTTTATTGTCATGCCAATGCGACTGTGAGTCTCGTCAGACTCGAGATCCAGGGACTTCGTAACCTCGAGGCGACCCTCCTTGAACCGGGTCCAAGACTCAATTTCGTTGTGGGTCCAAACGCGAGCGGCAAATCTTCGCTGCTCGAAGCCGTCAATCTCCTGGGTCGGGCCAAATCCTTTAGAACACCCAACAATCAACAAGTCATCAAAACGGGTGAGCGCGAGCTCATTGTTGCAGGCAAAATTCGAGATGAGGAAGACCGTATCATTCCGCTCGGGGTCCGGATCAGTCGCAATAAACGTGAACTTCACCTTGACGGCCAAAGCATTCCAACCAGTGCCCCGCTTCTTAACCGTTTCCCTCTGATTGTGATCCAGCCCGCCGGAATCAGCCTGCTGGAGGGGTCTCCAAAATTGCGGCGATCCTTCATCAATCTCGGTGTCTTTTATCGAGATGCTCACTATCTCGGTCTCTGGAAGCGCTATGTCCGCGTCTTACACCACCGAAATACCCTCCTCAAGACGGGGCGAACCCGAGAGATTGAGCCTTGGAGCCATGAATTGGTCCGCTGCGGTATAATGGTCACCAATGCGTGGACCGACTATATCGATCAGCTCAGGCCCTATTTGAAGAACGTTAGTTCGCGTTTTTTTGAAACGGCTGAGTTCGATCTTCGAGTGCATCCCGGATGGGATCCATCGGTCGACTTTGACGTTGCCTTGCGAAAGGATCTGATGGGGGACATCCGCTATGGACATACCCAATCAGGCCCACACAAGGGCGATTTGGTAATTGAGCTGGGTGGAAAGGCTGTTAAGTCCTATCTATCCAGAGGCCAGATGAAATTACTGGTTTACTCCCTGCTGCTCGCTCAGGCGGGACTGATGGAAGCTAACAGAGGACGGAAAGCCTGTGTGCTGATCGACGATGTTGCTTCGGAGTTGGACCAGAACAACAGAGACAGACTGCTTCAACTGATTGAAGAAAACCAATCGCAATTTTTTGTTAGT
>CAYFOC010000221.1:1023-1469 GCA_964344615.1 uncultured Methylococcus sp. | reverse complement strand
ATTACGATAGTTCATCGATCAAAGTTCTCAAAGGACTGGATGCCGTTCGCAAACGTCCCGGGATGTACATCGGTGACACCGATGATGGGACCGGCCTGCACCACATGGTTTTTGAGGTGGTTGATAACGCTATCGATGAGGCCTTGGCGGGCTACTGCAAAAATGTCACCGTGACCATCCATCCTGATGAATCCATCACGGTTGGGGACGATGGTCGTGGCATTCCCGTCGATATCCATCAAGAGGAAGGCCGTTCTGCTGCAGAGGTCATCATGACGGTGCTGCACGCAGGTGGAAAATTTGACGATAACTCCTACAAGGTATCCGGGGGCCTCCATGGAGTGGGTGTTTCCGTCGTCAACGCACTTTCGGAAAAACTCGAGCTTGAAATTCATCGGGGCGGAAAAAAATACCGACAGACCTACCTGTCCGGCGTACCGAGTGCA
>CAYFOC010000221.1:0-1013 GCA_964344615.1 uncultured Methylococcus sp. | reverse complement strand
GTATTCGCGCATTTGTTGAGCATCTCAACAAGAACAAAACGCCTCTATTTGACCGAGTTTTTTATTTTCAGACGGAAAAGGATGGCATTACTGTTGAAGCCGCTCTTCAATGGAATGACTCCTATCAGGAGAACATTTACTGTTTCACCAACAATATCCCTCAGCGGGATGGCGGAACCCATCTGGCAGGATTTCGGGCGGCACTGACCCGTACGCTGAATCAATACATCGAGGAACAGGCACTTCAAAAGAAGCATAAAGTCGAAACCTCGGGTGACGATGCCCGTGAAGGCTTGACCGCCATCCTATCCGTCAAGGTTCCTGATCCCAAGTTTTCCTCTCAGACCAAGGATAAGCTGGTGTCTTCTGAGGTGAAGTCGGTTGTTGAATCTGCCATGGGCGAGAAATTCCAGGATTTCATGCTGGAAAATCCAACAATCGCGAAATCCATTGCCAATAAAATGATCGATGCTGCTCGTGCCCGAGAGGCTGCAAGAAAGGCTAGAGAAATGACGCGGAGGAAGACCGCCCTCGACATCGCGGGCCTCCCCGGCAAACTGGCGGATTGTCAGGAAAAAGATCCTGCGCTGTCCGAACTGTTCATTGTGGAAGGAGATTCTGCTGGTGGTTCCGCCAAACAAGGAAGAGATCGCCGCACTCAAGCCATCCTGCCGTTAAAGGGAAAAATCCTTAACGTTGAGAGAGCCCGCTTCGACCGCATGATTTCATCAGAAGAAGTCGGAACACTGATTACCGCCATGGGTTGTGGAATCGGACGAGAGGAGTACGATCCTGACAAGCTCCGTTACCATCGCATCATCATCATGACCGATGCCGACGTCGACGGCTCTCACATCAGAACCCTGCTCCTGACCTTTTTCTATCGACAAATGCCCGAGCTCATTGAGCGAGGACACATTTATATCGCTCAGCCACCCCTCTACAAGGTCAAAAAAGGCAAGCAGGAGCAATACGTCAAGGACGATATGGAGCTCAACAACTATCTCCTCCAG
>CAYFOC010000220.1:0-2848 GCA_964344615.1 uncultured Methylococcus sp. | reverse complement strand
GGTGAGTCTGGGGCCAAGGTCTGATTGAGTTCTGTCAGGGTCTTTTTCAGTTCGACGAGCGTATCCTGTGCTTCCGGAGCGATCGTCTGATTGAGGCGCTGGACGAAAATATTGAGATTGCGGGTCGTTTCGTTCAGCGAGATGATGGCGCTTCGGGTCTGAAGACCAATGTCATCCAGCGGCATTTTTTCCACTTTCTTGAGGATGCTGGTGACGCTTTGCTGAAGGACTTCGGCCGTTCCTGGGAAAGTAGGGATTTTGGCTGGTGTCTGATGCCAGTCAACACGGGTTGCAGGGGCATCCGGAAAGAAGGCCAGGGCAATATAGAGTTGTCCGGTCAAAAGACTGCCTGAACGTAACTGAGCTCTGAGACCACGTGCGATCAAGGTATCGACGATCTTGGTGCGTTCCATGATCGCTTCTTCAGTCGTCAGGTTCTGATAGGGCAAACCCAGTTCGTCTTCATAAATAGCCACGGTCACCGGGAAGGTGAAGTCCTTGATGTTGGCGTCGTATTGAATGTCTACCGTCAAGACTTCTCCGATCGGAATACCCTGGAATTCAAGTGATGCCCCGGGAGAAAGACCCCGCAGCGACTCATTGAAATACATCTTGTAGATCTGAGGCTTGCCACCCGGGGTTCGCATTGCGCTCAGTCGATTTCTAAACAGCGGAAAAACCTGGTTGGTTTCAGCCGGTACTGATTCGCCAACTGCCTGAGGTGTTTCGAAGGTGATGCCACCAGCGAGTATGGTGATCAGAGATTCCGTCTTAACTTCCACGCCCTTGCTATCCATGGTGGCTTCTATGCCACTAGCATTCCAGAACCTCGAGTCGCGTGTCACAAACTGGTGATAAGGCGCATGAATGAAAACATCGATTTGCACTTCCTCACCGCTCGGGCTCATCTTGTAGGAGATCACTTCGCCGGCACGAATATGACGGAAATAGATCGGGGAACCGACTTCGAGGGACCCCAGATCACTGGCCGTCAAGCGGAACTGTTGGCCTGCCATTTTGGTGGCGATGATGGGTGCGGTTTCAAGACCGACGAAATGGCTCGCATGCTTCTTCGAGTCGCCGACCTTGAGTGCAATGTAGGAACCTGAGAACAGCGTGCCGATTCCTGAAACCTCGCCACCTGTGATTCTGGGTTTGACGACCCAGAATTGGCTGTCTGCGACCAGAAAGTCAGCAGCTTCTCGGACGAGCTCAGCCGTGACCACGACATGCGTCCGGTCTTTAGAAAGCACAATGCTTTTGACATCGCCGATATCGACGCTTTTGTAGCGAATCTTGGTTTTGCCTGCCTCAAGGCCTTCGGCCGATTCAAAGAGTAGCGTTACGGTTGGGCCCGTTGTGAGAATGGCTTGTACGCCAAGCCAGATACCTAAAACCGTGGCGATGATAGGAAGCAACCAAATCAGGGGAAACCCCGTCACACGTTTTGGAATCGCCGATGCCATTGGAAGGTGATTTAGGTCAGGTTTGCGAAACATGGAAAATCCGAGATTAGGTGCGAGGTAAAGAGGGGCTCTTGGATGAGGCGCCCGCATCCCAGATGAGTCTGGGGTCAAAACTCTGCGTGGCCAGCATGGTGGTCACCACAACGGCTCCGAAAGCGATGGCCCCGGGCATGGGAAGAATGTTGGCGATGCCCTGAAGTTGTACCAGGACGGAGAGCAGCGTTACTACATAGATATCCAGCATGGACCAGGGGCCGATGAATTCAAGCATGCGATAAAGCCGGGTGCGAAAGACCCGCTGAGAGCGCTGCTGATGCCTGACGGAAATAAGGATATAGGTCAGTGATAGCAGTTTCGCGAGTGGCACGAAAATACTGGCGATAAAAACAATGAGCCCGAGTGTCCATGACCCGGTTCGGCACAGGTAGATGATCCCGCTCATGATCGTATCTTTCTGTGCCCCGAAAAGAGAGCCTGTCTCCATGATCGGAAGCACATTGGCTGGAATGAGAAGCACATAGGCTGTGATCAAAAGGGACCATGTCCTTTGGAGCGATCCGGGTTTCCTGAAATGAAGGGTGTTCCCGCAGCGAGGGCAGGCCATTTGCTGGACCCGTTCAGGCACCCTAGCCAATTGGCTGCACGTCGTGCAGCACAGAATGCCATGCGATGCCGCTGAGTCATGATCGAAACTTCCTCTAGGCACGGGATTCCATTTCCTCCCAAAGCGCATGACCATCCACATTGGCCAAAGCAGCAGCAAAGACGATGATCAGACCTCCGTAGCACCATAGCGCAGGGCCTGGCGCTATGTGGGCGAGATGGGAAAGCTTCACGACGGAAACCAGCACGCCCAAGACAAAAACCTCGAGCATGCTCCACGGCCTTGAAGATACTGCAAGGCGCATCAGGAAGTGGAGACCCTTGGGTCGCCATCGGAACCGAATGCACGACAGGATGATGGTCATTGTAGTCATTTCAATGGCAGGGGCCAGAAGTGTCGTGACAAGGACCAGCGCAGATACGAACTGCATTTTCTCCTGCCAGAGGCTTTTTACGGCTCCAACGATGGTGGCAGACCGTTCCATGCCCGCCGATTCAATGCTGATGATAGGGTAGAGGTTGGCAACGGCGAACAGGATGAGCGTGGTCACCATCAAGGCCAATGCGGTGGTGTGGTCTGAACGGCCCTGGCCATGAAAGGGTGCGCCACAACGTTTGCAGTGGAACTTTGCCTCGGTTCGGGGATGCGGCGGTAGCGTTTGCAGCAGATCACATTCATGACAGGCGACAAGAAACTGATTCATCAGTCAGTGGCGGGCTCAAGGCTTGAATTACGGGTGGGTGATATCAGGGGTGACTGTACAGTCGAATTTGGCGGT
>CAYFOC010000219.1:0-2858 GCA_964344615.1 uncultured Methylococcus sp. | reverse complement strand
AGCGTGATGAAGACCACTCCAACCTTGGGCTTGACCTCGCCTGCACTCAAAAAACTCGATACCGCTACCACCGTCATAATCAGGGAGATCAGTTCGTATTGAGTAAACAGGAGATTCATGCCCTGGCCGTGAAGAATCCCTAAAAAAACGAGTGAGGGAGCGACCAATAACGCCATCTGTGCACTTCCACCCAACGTAATACCCAGAGCCAGTTCCAACTGATCGCGTCGTGCAAAGTGAATGGCATTGATAAGCTCAGAAGCGTTACCTAACAGGGCCAAAACAAAAATTCCGGCAAACATGGGACTCAGCCCGAGGGATGCTGTTGCTGGGGTAATCGCGCCTGTCATCGTCTCACTTACGAAAGTCAGCGTCAGCGTCACTAGGGTCAGAATCCCCAGGGCCTTATAGCGGCTCCATTCAGGAACTTCCTGTTCTTGATCATCCTCAATCCTGACGAGCTCCAGTGCATCGTCTTTATCTGACTGGGGCTTTTCGGGAAAAAATGTTGCCGCAACCGAAAGAACATAAACAAAGAATAAAAGGATTGAGATCTCCAAGCTGATCTCCCGCTCGGTAGTCGTGCTGAAATCAAAGACATCCGGAATGACCAACCCAAATACCGCCAGACTCAGAAGTCCACTATGACCCCGAAAAGACTCCATATCAAACTTGATGCGGGTGTTTCTGCCACGAACTGAGCAAGCCAATAAAGTCAGACCCAAGCCCAAGAGGAGATTTCCAATGATGGAACCGGTAATCGAGGCTTTCACCATATCCACCAGTCCCTGCTTGAGCGCAAAATAGCCGATGATGATTTCAGGTGCATTACCGAGCGATGCGTTAAGCAGCCCCCCAACGGTTGGTCCCAAGTAATAGGCCAATGCCTCGGTGGATTCTCCGATGAGCTTGGACAGAGGAATAATCGATAGTGCGGATGCCAGGAAAAGATAGGTTGGGTTGGCCTCCCGCCACTCCAAGAGGAAAGTGATGGGAATCATGATCAGTAATCCATTCAAACTTAGAAGAGTGCTGAGAAAAGGTTTATTGATCATCGGTGAGCTCTATCGGGTTGAAGTGTTCCGGCACGCATCTCCATCAAACCATTCGTAGTGATTGCTGCCAAGCTTTTTTTGATTCCAGGGTTCTTTTGGAACGGCTTAAAGGATTCCCTTTGCTATCCCGGGAACCGACTTTCGAAAGCGTGAAGGTTCCGATTTTCTGGTGACCTCGTGTAGAAGCAGGTTTCAACTGTTCATGCTAAATCTACGAAGAATCGACTTCAATCTATCAGGGATTTCAGGACACGCTCGACCCGGGTAAGCGACTTTGCTAGTCAATGCGTAGCAGGACGTGGACGGGCTTTTCGGTCCTTATCCCCGACGTTTCTCCATAAAAGCTCGTGAATACTACAACTGATAAATAAAGCTGATGATTCCTATGAATCAACACAGGCACAATTTGTGCTGAAATTTAGTCAAAGCCTTGTAAATGCCTCTCCGGAGCTTTATTAAGCCTCATCGCATCGCAATTTGATCCAATTTAATGCAGGAAAAAGCGGATTATGGTGACTTCAATCGATAGCAACGATAAAGATCTTCAGAAAAGTCGGAAGGTCATGACCCAACTTCTGACCGAGGTATTGACCTCGCAAGGTGCAGAAGATGCGCTGTACAAAGCCACCTTATTGGAGAGATTTTTCAAAGCCTATCATCAAGACCGTAACCCCGCCCGTCTTAAGAAAATCCGTCAGATCATTTCAGGGTTCAGCCCGGATGATGCCAGTCGTGTGGTACGGGTTTTTAGTCAATATTTCAGTCTCCTCAATATCGTAGAGGAGTCACACGCCGTGAATGAACGTCGAAAACTTCAAGCCCGGACATCCAATTACTTTGAGGGCTCGTTTCACGATACGTTTAAGTCACTCCATGATCAGGGTGTAACTCTCGATCAGGTCGGATCCTTATTGCAACAACTGTCCTATCAACCGGTGATGACCGCTCACCCGACTGAGGCTAAGCGCAGAACGATCAAGGGCGCGCTCAGAACCATTTTCCTTTCACAGCAAAGACTCTCGGAAACATCCCCCTCCTCTTTAAATTACCAATCGGTCGTCGAGCAGCTCAAGCGTCAGATTCAGCTCCTGTGGAAAACCGATGAGGTCCGCGCGCATAGTATGGGCGTGCAAGATGAGATTGACACAGGGCTTTACTATTTCCCGTTGTCACTGTTCGGTGCCACCACCCGTCTCTACCGAAATATCGAAAAGTCGCTCGACGATGTATACGGAGAGGGGTCATCTGAAGCTTTCCGTATCCCATCCGTCATCGCCTATGGCTCGTGGATTGGGGGCGATCGTGATGGGAATCCAAATGTCACGGCCGATACGACCGCCATGGCCGTAAAACTTCAAGCCTTGACGATTCTCCAAGAATACATAAGACGCGTCGATGAACTTAGAGACGTCCTTTCCCATTCTTTGGGAATATCGGATTTTTCTCCGGCCTTCCTGGAATCCATCGAAACAGAGCGGGAACAACTCGGCCCTCTCATTACCAGCCATGAGCGACCTTACTTACAGGAACCCTATAGGCACAAGCTGGTCATCATGCGATTCCGTTTGGAACGGACGATTCAGGGACTTCGAGACAGTCTTGAATCAGGTCGAAAATTGCAGGATATCTACGCCTACCCCTGTAAGGAGGCTTTTCAAGAGGACCTCCTCAGTATCGATCGTTCATTGCGTGAGAATGGGGATTACGATATTGCCGACGACCAACTGAAGGACCTTCTGCGGCTTCTAGACACCTTTGGTTTTCATCTTATGCAGCTGGATCTTCGCCAGGAATCCACCCGTC
>CAYFOC010000218.1:0-2877 GCA_964344615.1 uncultured Methylococcus sp. | reverse complement strand
ACCGGAACGGAATATACCGCCGGAATCCTTCAAGATAATCCGTTGCCCTTAATCAGACTGGAAACCCCGCACGTCTTTTATGACTTCGACGCCAAGTATCGCGCCGAGACGACACGCTATCATTGCCCATGCGGAATGCCTCCCAACGCGGAGGAGGAAATCCAGTCCCTTGCTCAAAAAGCCTGCCAAATCGTTGGTGTCGTGGGCTGGGCCAGAGTCGACCTCATGATCGATGCATCTGGCAAGCCGTGGCTCATCGAGGTCAACACCGTTCCAGGAATGACCGACCATAGTCTTGTGCCGATGGCCGCCCGCGAGGCAGGAATCGGTTTCGAAGAGTTGGTCTGGCGGATCCTAGAGACCAGTTTCGTCAGGGGATAGCCGACATGGTCAGAGAGCGCCGCTATCATCGTAGATCCTCGATTAAGCCGCTTCGGCTTGTTCTTGGCGGATCCGTGATTCTGGCGCTCTTGGCTGTCTTCGCCGCGCGTGAAATCGTTGAAGAGCGTTTTGTTGCTGCAACGCCTATCCGCTTTATTCGCGTGGAAGGGGCTTTTGAGGGGCTGGAGCCCCAACAGTTTGAAGCCGCTATCCGGCCGCATATTCAGGGCAGTTATCTGACGACGAGTCTGTCGGAGTTGGAGGCGGTAGCCAACGCAGTGCCTTGGGTAGGGGCCGTGCAGGTGGGACGCGTATGGCCGGATACTTTGGTCTTTACGGTCGACGAACTGGACCCGGTTGCCCGATGGGGGAAGGGGCAGTTGATTTCGGCCAGTGGTGAAGTTTTTGATCGGCCGGTCGCCAAGGTTGATTTTGAACATCTCCCGAGATTGCAAGGCCCTGTTGGGCGCGAGAAAGAAGTTTTGTCCATGCAGGACCAATTGAACCAACAGCTTTCATCGATCAGTGCTCATCTGGTGCAACTGAGCTTGAGTGAGCGTCTGGCTTGGACTGCAACACTGTCAAACGGACTTGAGATTACTTATGGCAATCAGTCGCCGGTTGAGGCGACCGAGAGGCTTCTTGAGTTGTTGCCCCACTTGCAGGCGCAGCATCAAGCAGAAATTAGAACCGTAGATCTTCGTTATCCGCGCGGGTTTGCGATCAGTTGGAAGGCATCGTCGACCTCTCCGCCGGCATCGGTGGGGCCTGCCAGTCGCGGTTAGGGGTAGGTATGCAACCAAGAACAAATCCATTACGGGCACTGAAGAATGGCTAAAAAATCAGATCGCAATCTGATCGTGGGATTGGATATAGGAACCTCCAAGGTGTCCTGTATCGTCGGTGAAGTAGGGCCCGAGGGCGATATCGAGGTCGTGGGGCTGGGTACCCATGCATCGAAGGGTCTCAAGAAGGGCGTTGTCGTTAACCTTGAAAGCACCGTTCAATCGATTCAGCGAGCCGTTGATGAGGCAGAATTGATGGCAGGATGCCGGATTAACTCCGTTTATGCGGGTATTGCCGGAAGCCATATCATCAGCATGAATTCTCACGGCATCGTGGCGATCAAGGACAAGGAAGTGACGCAGGGTGACGTCGACCGAGTCATTGATTCTGCGAGAGCCGTTGCCATTCCGGCTGACCAGAAGATTCTCCATATCCTTCCTCAGGAATATGTGATTGATCGTCAGGAAGGCATCAAAGAGCCTGTCGGCATGTCAGGCATCCGTCTTGAAGCCAGGGTTCACATTGTGACGGGTGCGGTGAGCGCGGCTCAAAATATCGTCAAGTGCATTCGTCGCTGTGGGCTTGAGGTTGAAGATATTATTCTTGAGCAATTGGCCTCCAGTGCGGCGGTCCTGACGGATGATGAAAAAGATTTGGGCGTGTGTCTGGTTGATATCGGTGGCGGGACGACAGACATTGCCGTCTTCACTGATGGCGCCATTCGCCATACCGCCGTGATCCCGATCGCGGGCGATCAGGTGACCAACGACATCGCCGTGGCGCTTCGGACGCCGACCCAGTTCGCAGAAGAGATCAAGATCAAGCATGCGTGCGCACTGACGCAACTGGCGAGTCTTGAAGACCTGATTGAAGTGCCGAGTATTGGCGAAAGGCCGATCCGGCAGATTTCGAGACTAAACCTGGCGGAAATCGTGGAGCCTCGATATGAGGAGCTGCTGCTTCTGGTCCAGGCTGAGCTTCGTAGAAGTGGTTTTGAAGACCTGATTGCGGCCGGTATTGTCCTGAGTGGGGGCAGTGCCCAAGTGGAGGGGTTGACTGAGCTGGCCGAGGAAATTTTCCATGTGCCGGTCAGGATTGGCATGCCGCAGGCTGTTTCGGGCCTGAACGAAGTTCTTCGTAATTCCGCCTATGCGACCGGGGCGGGATTATTGATGTTTGGACGGCAGCAACACTTGCACGGGGAGCATTTTGGGTCTGTAGGGCCTGGATTCCGGGGGATGTGGAATCGAATGAAGACGTGGTTCTCGGGGCATTTTTAATAACAATTTTTAAAGGGGTGGTGATATGAAGTTTGAAATCGTTGATTCTTACAGCCAAAACGCGGTCATCAAGGTGATCGGCGTCGGTGGTGGCGGCGGTAATGCTGTCAATCACATGGTCAGCAGCAACGTCGATGGCGTTGATTTTATTTGCGCAAATACGGATGCACAGGCACTCAAGAGCTTGGGCGCGCGCTCAGTCATTCAGCTCGGTACGGCGCTGACCAAGGGTCTCGGCGCAGGCGCTAACCCTGAAATTGGTCGTCAGGCTGCCCTCGATGATCGCGATCGTATTCTGGAGGTTCTGGAAGGCGCGGACATGGTTTTCATTACTGCCGGCATGGGCGGTGGTACGGGAACCGGCGCAGCACCTGTTATCGCTGAAATTGCGAAGGAAGCCGGTATCCTGACCGTTGCTGTCGTGACCAAG
>CAYFOC010000217.1:0-2905 GCA_964344615.1 uncultured Methylococcus sp. | reverse complement strand
TGGGTTCTTATGCCCTGCCAGTGCCTTCACGCTGGTGACCTATAACGTCGCTGAATTCCACGATTCGGATCCCCTACGTATTCAGAGACTTTTAAACCAGATCACTGACCTCAATCCCGACATCGCCTTCTTGCAGGAAGCAGGAAAAGAAACGCTGCAACAAGTGAGGCACGACCAAAGACTCAAAGAGCACTTCAAAGTTGAATATGTCCCGGATGTCGGATCCCTTCCCTCATCGGGTCTTATCTTTCTCAACAGCAGAACGAATAACCCGATAAAGAACACCCGCTTCGTCCCACTCCCCTCAGAAATGGACCGTGGACTGCTCATGGCTGAAGTCACGCTCTGCGACTCAAACTTCACGATAGTGAATGTGCACCTCGAGAGCCCGGATTTACTCTTTTGGAGGACTCGCGCCACACGGGGCAAACAGATCGAGCAGTTCAATATTCTGCTCAAGGATCACAATGATTTCATCATTGCGGGTGACTTCAATCTCATGGACACCGAAGACATGCATCCATTCCCGGAAAACTGGAAGGATGTGTGGGCCCTACTGCACTCTAGTGACCCGGGTCTCACCTGGGATCCCAAGACGAATGACCTTGCGTGGAAAGCAGGTGGGTTTATCCTGCCGGGTTATCGACTGGATCGAGTCTTGTACAAGTCCGAAAGCCTTCGTCCTCGATCCATTGGACTCATGGGCAAAGAAAATAGGGAGAAACTTTCAGATCATTATGGCATCGCAACCCATTTCAACTGTGAACCATGATCGGGATCACATCCGTTAAGGGGGATGAGGCATCAACATGGCGAGAGCCTCTGCAGCCATGACGATAAAGATGCTCTGTTTCATATAGCTGCTCTCGCCGCTCATCGCCTGTTCTATTCCCAGACCAAGACAGCTCACGAGGGCGTAAGATTTCGTTCATGCCTCCCCAAGACTATGCTGCCTTGAAAGAGGTCAGACGCATTTCTCTCGTATCCAGCATGGCCATGCCCAGATTCAAACGTACCCTTGAAGAAAGATAAACGCCATAGTCCTCCTCCACCAGCAGTGTGACTCCCTGGGAGGGGCGTCCACACATGAGCTTGTTATATCGAACCAGATGAGGACCCGACAGTACATCAATCGCAATGGAGGTCACGGCGACCCAGCCCCTCTTATCCAGTGATGATGGTTTCCAGATCAACATTTCCGTTGGGCTGAAGGTATAGAGCGTTTCATCAGCACCAGCGCTATCGCCAATAGAGACCAGTCGATCCAACGCCGCTGAATGCGCCATCCATAAGGCACGAATCATCAATGCATCATCTGCACCGTGAATCTGAATCAAGCGTTGAACGCAATGCGAGCTCGCGACGATCGGATACTCTTGACTCGCGAAATCACCGGGATCACGAAAAGGGACCCGGTATGAGACACGGACGAGCGATCCATTACTGTTAGGCATGGCCGCATGTGCAATCCAGACCCGCCGCTTCCCCTCACCTTTTTCTAACGTACGTGTCACTCCGGAACCCAGAAAACCGGAGATTGCTTTGATCGTCCGTCGATAGCATGTGTTTCGGCACTCGCTACGAAACGGAGCTTGGCGCTTTAACTTTTGTTCTTCCTTAGTGATGTGATCCATATAGTCACGCGCCATCTGATGGACCAAACCTTTAGCTAACGAATCACCCATGACGACTGGCAACATGCAAACCTCCATCATTGTTAAGCATTAGGGAGGTTAAAGAATGACAGTGCTTGAGCTCAAAGAATGAGCCACAATCTGGATCTTGCGAACTAAGCGTAAATCATCTGGGCATCCCGAAGGCTGCTTTTTACCGCCTCGACCAGTGCGGGTGGAGAGACCACTTCACAATCTCGACCATATTTGAGTATATCCATGAGGATTTCTCGATCGTCCGAATATGGGACCTTGAGCTCGTAACGGCCGTCATGCAAAAACCGTCCTTCCTGTTGAGGATGCCATCGCTCTGCAGAAACCCAACGACTTCTCTCCTGACCAAACCTCAACGTGGCCCAGCACACCTCCAATCCGGAGAAAATCCCATAGCCCGACCCGAGCACCCGATCCAATTGTGCTTCGTCAACGTCTCGTGATGTGACGTCAAGCAACTCGGCGGCATTGATGGCATCCACGGCAAAGTTTCGGATGCAATTGCGTAGATGGCACCAGGCATCGAGGTACCAGTTATCGCGGTAATACACCAAACGTTGCGGAGATATTTCCCGTTCGGTGACCTCATTGGTTCCACGGGCGTGGTAGCGAATGATCAGCCTTTTTCTTCTCAATAGAGCCGAACCGATGATCTGAAAATGGTCCAGATGAAAATGGCGAGAACCGACCGTCTCGATCTTGATTCTTCGTCGGATCTCATCAACCGGGTCTGATGCCGTTCCCAATAATCCCGATAATTTGGAGAGCATCGGTTGGATGTGGGGCCCCAGAAGACCGCCCGTATCGAGATTGGATAGAAGATGCTGCATGGTCAGCAATGCATGGATTTCATCAGCAGAGAACCATAGGCCCGGCAATTCATATTGTGGGCCTAACCTTTTTTCTTCCGTGTCGAACCGATAGCCACCAAGTTCACGATCATAGATTATTGGGGCATTGAACTCGTCGCGCATCATCGAGAGATCTCGCTTTAGCGTTGCCCAAGAAATCTCCAGACGATCGATTAACTCCTGCCGAGTAACAAATCTCCGACTCTCCATCATCTGATGTATCTGGTATATGCGTTGAGTCTTGCCCATATTAAATGCTCATTAAGGCTAGGTCTGGAGTCACCGTAGAAGAAAGGTGACCGTTCTAGACTGGATTAACCAGAATCGGTCCAGATACAGATTAAAACACCCTAATCGAGTATTGAACTAACAACCACAACTTTTCTT